>CAMJYF010000375.1 GCA_946409885.1 uncultured Clostridia bacterium
CTGGTGATCTTCGTCCTTCTTTCCGTGCTGCTGACCGTGATCAACGGGGCCAGCTTTACCATGGCGGCGGAGGACGCGGACCGGCTCACCCAGATGCTGGCCGAGCGGCAGGGATCGTTTGAACATAACGAAACGGCGCAAAGCGGCCTGCCGCCGCAGCTGCGGGGCGGCGGGTTCCGCATGGGCCCCATGGGGCCGGATTCCCCCGAAATGAATGCCTCCCTCCGCTATTTCACCTTCGCCTTTGCCGAAGACGGCGCGGCGGAAACGGTCGCCTATCACGTCTCCGCGGTAACGGAAGAAGAGGCGCGGGAGTGGGCCGCCGGTCTGATCAAGGAGACCGCCGGCTGGACCAGGGGCACCTACCGCTACCGGGTATATGAACGGAACGGCCTCACCTATGTGACGGTGATCGACCAGGGCCGTGAGCTGCTGCCCTCCTTCCGCATCCTGCTGATCTCCGCGGTGGGGGAGGCGCTGGTCCTGCTGATCGGCTGGTTCGTGCTGCTGTGGATCGGCAGAAAGCTCTACGCCCCCATCGAGGAGGCGGACCGGCGGCAGAAGCGCTTCATCCGGAACGCGGACCGGAACTTCCGTCTGCCCCTCACCATCATCGGCGGCAACACAGAGCTGACGGAACGGGCCCACGGCCCGGACGACGCCACCCGCTCCACCCGGCGGCAGCTGGGCAAACTGAATGAACTGGTGGACCGGCTGGGACAGTTCGCGGTGCTGGAGGAAGGGGAGATGAAACCGGCGGAAGTCCCTCTCTCCGAGTTCTTACAGGCCGCCCTTGACGGCGCGGCGGAGGGCTTCGCGGCCCGGGGGCTGCGGGTGCGTACCGATATCGCGCCGGAGGTCACCCTTTCCGCCGATCCCGGGGCCATGCGCCGGATGATCGACGAGCTGGTGAGCAACGCGCTGCAATACGCCCTGACAAACGTAAGCTTCACACTGAAAACCGAAAACGGCTACGCGCTGCTGGAAACGCAGAACGACGCGGCGCTGCCGGACGGCCCGGCGGACCAGGCCTTCGACCGCTTTACCACGCTGGAAAACGCGGCGGACAAAGAAGGGGCAGGCCTGGGGCTGGCGGCCGTGCGGGAGATCGTAACGGCGCACAGGGGCCGCGCGGCGGCCTCGGTGACCGGAGGCGTCTTTACCCTCCGGATCACCCTGTAACGGCGGAGGTGATACTGTGGCAATCACGGTCATGAAACGGTACGAGCTGAAATACCTGCTCACCGGCGAACAGACGGCGTTCCTGCGGCAGAAGCTGCGGGGCCGCATGGAGGCGGACCAGTACGGCAAAACCTCCATCGCCTCCCTGTATTACGATACGCCCACCTTCCGGCTCATCCGCGCCAGCCTGGAAAAGCCCCTGTTCAAGGAAAAGATCCGCCTGCGGTCCTACGGTATCGCCACGGAGGAATCCCCGGTCTTTCTGGAGCTGAAGCGCAAGGCCTACGGGGTGGTGTACAAGCGCCGCGTGCAGTCCACGCTTCCTTTGGTAAACAAGTTCTTTTCCGGGGAGGGCGACATCTGCGCCGGCGGCCAGATCAACAGCGAGATCAAAACCTTCCGGGACTACTACAAGACGCTGGTCCCCGCCTGCCTGATCATCTACGACCGCACCGCCTACTTTGAGCCGGGCGGAGACCTGCGCCTCACCATTGACGAAAACCCCCGCTACCGTACGGATCACCTCACCCTGACCGAATCCATGGACGGCGTTTCGCTGCTGGACGAGGGCTGGACGATACTGGAGGTAAAGGTACAGGAGGCCATGCCCCTGTGGCTGGCGGAGATCCTGTCGGAGGGGCAGATCAGAAAAGGCAGCTTTTCCAAATACGGGGAAGCCTACCGCCAGCAGCTGCTGAAAGCGCAAACCATATAAAAGAAGAAGAGAAGGAGATTCTGTCATGTTTGATTCCATTTATACTTCCACCGTAACCCCCACCCAGTTTTTCCTCATGACGGCCGTCGCGCTGGTCACGGGCTTTGTGTACGCCTGGATCATGAGCTTCCGCGTCCGTTCCACCAAACGCTTTTTCATTGTCACGGCGCTGCTTCCGTTTGTCGTGGCCGCGGTTATCACCTTCGTCAACGGCAACATCGGCGCGGGGGTTGCCATCGGCGGCGCCTTCGGCCTGATCCGCTTCCGTTCCGCCCAGGGCAGCGCGGATGAGATCGCCGCCATCCTGGTGGCCATGGGGTCCGGCATCGCCTTCGGCATGGGGTATATCGGCTACGGCGTGGTGATCCTCATCGCCCTGTCGCTGCTGTTCCTGCTGCTGGGCGCGGTACCGCTGTTCGAGCACAAAAGCATGGCGGCGGACCAGCTTCTGCGCGTCACCATCCCGGAGTCGCTGGAATACAACGGCGCCTTTGACGACATCTTCGCCCACTACCTGAAAAAGGTGGAAAACGCGGGCGTCAAAACCACCGGCATGGGCAGCATGTTCCGCCTGTCCTTCAAGGTACAGCTGAAGGACCCGGCGGAGGAAAAGGCCTTCATCGACGAGCTGCGCACCAAAAACGGCAATCTGGAGATCGCGCTCCTCCCCTATACGGAGCAGCAGAACCAGCTGTGATCCGTCTCTTTTCCGGTCCCTGTGTGCGTCGGTCTTCCGGCGCGGCGCGGGGGCCGGGCTTTGTCCAAATACAAAAATGAAAAAAACCGAAAAACGTCCTTCTTCAATATTGCTTCAATCTTCATCCTTATCATAACAGGCAGAAGGCGGCCCCGGCCGCGTTCCGATATCGCAGAATCGCAAAGGGAGGAAACATTCATGAAACGCACATCCGTTATCTCTGTAGTCCTGTCCATTGCCCTGAGCCTTGCCATGCTGCTGGCCATGGCGGCGCCGGGCTTTGCGGCGGAAGGTTTTGC
>CAMJYF010000376.1 GCA_946409885.1 uncultured Clostridia bacterium
AGCGTTCTCCTTCATTGGTTGCCACCACAAAGGGCCTTCCGGGCAGGGGAAGTATTTGCAGACGGGGTCGTCCAGACGGAGCAGCCCCTCGCTGACGGCAAAGCCCACGGCGATGCTGGTCACCTGCTTGGAGAAGGAAAACATCGTATGCGGAATGGACAGATCATAGGGCGCCCATGCGCATTCCGTGGCCACAACGCCGTTGCGTACCACCATCACGGAGTGCATATTCAGCCCCATACGGTCAAAATCGTGCAGCAGTTCTTTCAGGACCCGAGAGGATACGCCCGCTTCCTCCGGCGTTTTCGCGCGGGGCAGACGGGTGATTTTCGTTTCAGACATTGTTTCTCTCCTACCTTTTTTTATTATTCAAAGGCCCCGTGGCAGGGAACGTCGCGGGGCCGGATGAAACGCAGGGGTTTTGCTTATTCTTCTTTGAAATACTGATACGTCACGTCTTCAAACTGCATATCAATGTTTTTGGCAAAGTCGGCCGGATAGTCGTAACGGCCGCTGGTATACAGGTTGTACTTATCCACCCGGTAATCGCCCTCCGGCGTGGTGGTGATGACGGTGCAGCCCCGCTGGGAGCCCTTTTTGTTGATGCCGAAGTAGGCCAGGTAGTCCACGCTGTTGCCGTACACCAGCTCAATGCCCTTATAGCGGACGGAGAAGTTGTTGTAGTGGTCGTGGCCGCAGAAGACGGCTTTGGTGCTGCCCAGCTCCTGAATCGTCTCAAACATGTCGTCGTCGTGGACGCCGGAGTAGATGCACTTGCCGGTTTCTCCCACCACGCCGGTGATGTACTGGACGTTTTCGGTATCCTGATAGCCGTTGTCGGCAAATTCATTCCACGCGTCCCGGTACTCGGTCAGCGGGATATGGAAGAACAGCAGGGATTTCACTTCCTCCAGCGGTTTCAGCGCTTCCCGCCTGGCGGCGTCGGGGATCAGGTCGATCACCAGCTTGTTTTCCGCGTTCAGCTTTTGAATCTGCTCCTTATACCACTCGATCTGATTGGCGTGGAGGTTGTCGTAAAACCAGCGGATGCCCAGGAAATCGCCGTCCGTATAGGAGTGGGAATCCAGCACGATAAAGGCCTGGGTGGTAACGCCGTCGGAATTCTTCACCTTCAGGATCTGGTTGCCGCAGCCGTCGATCTCCTCCGGCCCCGCCTGGAACAGGCAATGCGGGAACGCGCCGGAGGTATAGAAGGCGGCGATATCCTCACGGGTGAAGTAGCTGTAAGCCTCCGTGTCGTGGTTGCCGAAGCCCAGCGTCCAGTAGACGCCCAGCGTCTCCATCAGGTTGGCGAACAGTTTCGCGCCGGTTTTGTTGTTGAAGGTGCCCGCCTGGAAGGGCACGGGATAGGCGATATCGCCGGTGACGATCACCAGGTCCGGCTTTTCCGCGGTCAGCATGCTGGCCACAGCCTGAATGGCGCTGGAATCCTTCTCCAGCGACATGAAGCCGCCGCCCAGATGCACGTCGGTCAGCTGCACCACCTTAAAATCCCGGTCGGCGGTAAAGCACCAGCTGCCCAGCGCGTCCTGCCAGGGCTGCAGCTGCTCCTCATAGGCCACCGGCGCAAAGGACTTGGCGAATTTCAGGTTGCCGTTGCTGCCGATGGCGGAAACAGCGGCGCAGATCCCCACGGCCACGGCGATGACGCAGACGATCACGCCCAGCACCTTGAGGGCCTTTTTGCCCCTTTTCTTTTTTACCTTTTCTTTTTTGGTTGCGGTTGCGGTTGTTGCCATATGCGTTACCTCCTGGATAAAAACAGATCGGCGCCTGTTTTTTCTTGTATCAGTCTGCGGGCCGCGGCCTCGTCGCCCTCGCCCGTTACCGCAGCAGCCAGGGTAACCGCGCCGCCGGAGGCGTAGGACCGGACCTCCGCCCCGGTGAACCCGCAGGACAGCAGCGTTTCCTCCGCCGTTTCGTTCAGCGCCACGTCGTTTTTGCCCAGCAGGCGCTCCGCGGAGGCCTTCACCAGCCGCGCGGCGTTGACGATGATGAGCACGGAGACGGCCAGCCCGAAGACGGCGTCCGCCCGCAGGCCGGAGTATTCCGAAAGCACAAAGGACAGCAGCGTCATGACGGTCACGCCGCAGTCGGAAAAGCTGTCGGTGGAGATCGTTTTCAGGATAAGGGAATCCCGCCGCCGGGAGAGCCGCCGGAACGCCAGGCCCACGGCCAGCTTTACCGGCACGGTGGCCCCCAGCAGCACCGCGTGGAACAGCTGGTAGTTGACGGGACGCGGGTACAGGAAGCGGTCCATGGCCCGGTAGGCGAAATAGGCCCCGGTAATGGCCACGGAGACCGCCATCAGAAAGCCCGCCAGATCCTCCGCCCGGCCGAGGCCGTCGGGATACGCCCGGCTTTTGGCGCTGACCGCCAGCCGGATGCCGCCCACGGCCAGCAGACAGCTGAGCGCGTCGAACAGGTTATTGATCGCGTCCGTATAGATGCACAGGCTGGCCGTCGCCAGACCGCTGTACAGCTTGACGCCGAACAAAATCAGATTGACCGCCGCCGCCAGCGCGACGGGGAGCGTGTCGGTTCGGGTCCTTGTCGTGGCAAAAACCTCCGTTGTTTAGTCGTAAGTCGTGAGTCGAAAGAATAGTCAGAAGTCAGCAGTCGGAAGTCGGAAGCCATTAGAAAGCAAAAGAAACAGGATCGTCCGAAGGATCTCATACGACTTACGACTTGCGACTTACGACTTGTTGTCCGCCGCAAAGCCCTTCTTTTTCAGGGCGATCAGCGGGATCAAGGTAAAGACGATCACGATGCCGGCGGCCAGGAACATGGCCGGGGCGGGCTCGTAGGTCAGGTTGCCCATCTCATCCACGTACTGGCCGGATTTTGAGAGAGAGC
>CAMJYF010000377.1 GCA_946409885.1 uncultured Clostridia bacterium
ATGGCTACACCTTCTCCGTCATCTGCACGCCCAACAGCCCCGCCGGCTTCACCAGCAGCACCACGATCAGCACCGCGAACACCACCGCGTCGGAGAGCTGGGTGGAGATGTAGGCCTTGGCGAAGATCTCAATGACCCCCAGCATCAGCCCCCCCACCAGGGCGCCGGGGATGGAGCCGATGCCGCCGAACACCGCCGCCGTAAAGGCCTTGATGCCGGGCATGGAACCGGTGGTGGGCACCAGCGTGGGATAGGAGGAGCACAGCAGCACGCCCGCGATGGCGGCCAGCGCGGAGCCGATGGCGAAGGTGACGGAGATGGTCCTGTTCACGTTGATACCCATCAGCTGGGCCGCGCCCTTATCCTCCGAGCAGGCGCGCATGGCCTTGCCCATTTTGGTCTTGGCGGTGAACAGGGTGAGCCCCACCATGATGACGATGCAGGCGACCACCGTCAGGATGGAGACGTAGGAGATGGAAAGCCGGTTGTCAAACAGCTTCAGCGTGCCGGAAATCAGCGACGGATAGCTTTTGACGTTGGCGCCCCAGATCAGCAGCGCGGAGTTCTGCAAAAAATAGGAGACGCCGATGGCGGTGATCAGCACGGCCAGCGACGGCGCGGCCCGCAGCGGCTTATAGGCCAGCCCCTCGATCACCACGCCCAGCACCGTACATACAGCCATGGCGATGATGACGGACAGCCAGCCGGGCACGCCCAGGCGGGTGACCACAGTATAGGAGATGTAGCCGCCCACCATGATGACGTCGCCGTGGGCAAAGTTCAGCATCTTGGCGATGCCGTACACCATGGTATAACCCAGCGCGATGATGGCGTATACACTGCCGAGGCTCAATCCGCTGATGAGATAGGATAGAAATTCCATAGGATACCTCGTTTGTTTCATGTAACACGCTGCCCCAGCAGCGCAAAAAAAAGAGGGGGAAGACGGAGCTGAGGCTCCGTGCTGCGGGGTTCAAAAAAAGGGAAAATCGGCTGCCGTAACCGCGGAAGCCGAAGCCCTTGGGAAAGTCCCCGGTCAACGGGGACTTTCCCGGATGTTAATGCACAGAGCAAAAAGCAAAGAGCCAAAAGTGAAAGCAAACTACTGATCACTAATCACTATTCACTAATCACTAAACACTGGCGAAGCCTTACGGAGTGACGTACACGCCGTCCTTGATGACCACGGCCATGGGGGCCTTGGACACGGCGCCGTTGTCGTCCCAGGTCATGCCCTCGCCGGTAAGGCCGTCGTAGGACATGGTGGCCATCTGCGCGGTAAGAGCGTCGCAGATCTCTTCGGGAGTCATATCGGCGGTGCAGCCCGCGGCGATCAGCGCGTTGTAGATGATATAGACGGCGTCGTAACCGTCGGCGGCGAACTGGTTCGGGATCTCGCCGTAGGTGTTCTGATAGGCGGCCACGAAATCAGCGGCGTCGGGATCGTCGGCAGAGAAGGGGGTCAGCAGCATGACGCCCTCGGCCAGAGCGGTGTCGAAGCCTTCCATGGTCAGGATGCCGTCCATGCCGTCCACACCGAAGAAGATGGGAGCATAGTCGATATCCGCGGCCTGCTTCAGGATGACGGAAGCGGGCTGATAGTAGATGGGCAGGAAGACGATTTCCGCACCGGCGGCCTGCGCGGCAGTCACCTGAACGGAGAAGTCGGTGGAGGTAGCCTCGGTGAAGGTGCCCTCATAGACCACTTCCACGCCCTTGGCGGCGGCTTCCGTTACGAAAGTATCGCGGATGCCCTGAGAGTAGGCGTCGTCGTTTCTGTAGATGACGGCCACGGTCTTGCCGGCGAAGTTATCGGCAATGTAGTCGGCGGAACCGGTACCCTGGTTGGGGTCGGTGAAGCACACCTGATACATCACGTCGTTGTTGTCGATGACGTCAACGGAAGAGGCGGAGGGAGTAAGGCAGAACACTCTGTCGTTGTTGGCCTCGGCGGAAACCGCGATGGCGGGAGCGGTGGTCACAGGGCCCACCAGAGCCTGCATGCCCCAGTCCACCAGGGTGTTGTAGGCGTTGACAGACTGCTCGGCGTCGTGCGCGTCGTCCTGGGGGTTATAGGCCAGCTGGATGCCGCCCTTGGCGTTGATCTCGTCCACAGCGATCTGGGCGCCGTTCTTGGCGGCGTTGCCGTAGATCGCGGCGCCGCCGGTCAGCGGGCCGATAAGGCCGATCTTGAAGGCGCCTTCCGCGTCTACGGGAGCGGGAGTGGCCTCGGAACCGGTCGCGGTATCGTCGGAAGTACCGGCGTTGGCGGCGTCGGTGGTGACCTCGGCGGGCTTGTCGTTGCCGCCGCAGGCCGCGAAGCAGCAGGCCACCAGCGCGAAGCAGAGCATCAGCGCAAGAATCTTAGAAAACTTTTTCATACTGTTTTCCTCCTGAAATTTAATACGGAAATATGAACAGCCGTCTCCGGCTGCTACTGACAGAAAATAGCACATTATAAAGGAAATGTCAATATGATATTACAGAATTGTAAACGGGCGCCGATGAATTGTTGACAAGGGATCGATGAAAAATATTAATGGATCAGCGCCGAACCTCACGCACTTTCCACCGAAAAGGTATCCCCGTCCGGGGCGATTTTCAGCAGGATCTCCCGGTCGGCGAAGGGCAGCCGCACGGTTCCCTTTTGACCAAGGAAGGGCGCGATCAGCTTTGACAGAGCCGGGCCGGTAAAATCGCCGGTCACGATCCACGTCCCCTTTCCATCCTGGATCAACGTCGGTTCGCCGTTTGTCAGCAGGCGGAACCGCCCCGGCAGAAAGCGCGGCGGCGTTACGACGGTGAGGCCGTTCTCCCGCACCAGCGCCGCCACGTCGGAAAGGGTCTCCGGGCTGATAGAAATCCCGCACAG
>CAMJYF010000378.1 GCA_946409885.1 uncultured Clostridia bacterium
TGGCGGAGCTGCACCGGGCGGAGATCACCGCCGCCAGCGACGAAACCAACGGCACCGTGTTTACGGTGCGCTTCAGAGCCGGAAAAAAGTGAGGGGGAGAGATGGTGGAACTAATGCGGAATGCGGAGTGCGGAGTGCGGAATTATGTGAACCTTCGTTTTTGCGCGATATGCATCGCCCGGCTGACGTTATATCGCTGCATCTATAAGGCTTCCAATAACAATCAAAACGCGTGAGCGTTTTCCGAAATTCCGAATTCCGAACTCCGCATTCCGCATTCAAACGGCTCTCTGAACTTCAAATATCCTGCCAATCATTTATGCCATCCGAGGAGAAACAACCGTGAAGAAACACAGAACTAAAACGGTCCTGTCCGGCCATTTCCGGCGTCTGGCGGTCCTGCTGGCGGCGGTGCTGCTGCTGGGCGGCCTGCCGCTTTCCGCCGGGGCGGCGGGGGTCAAAAACCCCGTGTACCCGTCGTGGTTTTCCTTTCCGGAAAGCTGCCTTTCGCTTGCCAACGAAAACGTCCATATCGGTCCGGGCTATTATCAGGACGCCTACGGCCCGCTGAAGGGCCTGCTGCTATGGGATCTGTTTGAAAGCGGCGGCTCCCACGGCCTGTGCTACGGGCTGGCCGTCGCCAACGCCGCGCTGCTGCACGGCGTCCCCTCCGTGGATGGCTTTTTCCACGCGGACGGCAGCCCCGCCGCTTCCGTCAGCGACCTGCAAAAGGGCACCGTGGACGGCGCCACCGCGCTGCCGCTGATGAGCCTGCTGCGCTACGGCTACCTGCTGCAGGCCGGTACGGAAACGGCGCTGAACTACGAACGCACCAAAAACGACGCCAAAGGGCTTTACGCCGCCGTGTCCGATTTCGTCTACCGGGGCGGCCCGCCCGTCATCGTGGGACTGCTGGGGGCGTACAGCTCCCACCAGGTGCTGGCGGTGGGCCTGCAGGGCAGGGAGGATATCGTCATCTGCGACAGCAACGACCCCTCCCGGCCCTATCTGATGGATTTTACCGGGGACCGCTGGTCGTACAGCGCCGCCGGTATGTCCTGGCGCTCCCCCCGGGATACCTTTGATTACGCCGTCAACGCGGAGCTGCTGTACAGCGGCCTGCTGGCGGCGGGGGAGACCGTCTTCCCGGAGGACTACGTCTACGACGCCCCGCAGGAGGCGGAGGGGACCGCCGAGGTCCGCCGCGCGGGCGTCGCCCCGCTGGACGGGGACTGGGCGCTGCTGGCGTACAACGATAGCCTGACCTGCGGCGCGGAAACAACGGCCCGCGTCGCCTTCGGCGCCGCCCCCCTGTGGGAAGAGGACGACGGGTTGGATTATTACTGGACGCCGCAAACCGGAACCGCCGCCCTGTGGAACAAAGAGGACGCCTCGCAGGACTTTCTGCTGGCGGGCGAGGGCGGCGGGATCATGGGCCGCGTGCCCGCCGGGGGCAGCGCGTCCGCCGCGCTGGCGGAGGACGGCCCCATGGCATTGATAACCGGAACGGAGGGGGACGCCGCCGCCGTCGCCCTGCTGTCCCTTACCGGGGACGCGCTTGACGGCTGTGTGGCCGACGGCCTGCTGGAGGGCGGCGGGCTGTATGCCGCCGCCGTGCCCGCCGGTTTTCTGGTGGACGGTTTGCGGGAATTGACGGTTTCCTTTCTCCGCCGGGGCGAGGAGGCTTCCGAAGCGGTTGCCTGCGCCGCCGGTCCGGTGCTGATCCGGGGCGGCTATGAGGAGTTTACCGTCAGCCGGATGGGGGACGTGAACGGCGACGGCGACCTCACCCCGGAGGACGCCCGCCTGGCCCTGCGCGGGGCCGTCGCGCTGGAGGACGTGTCCCGCTTTGATTTCGCCCTCTGCGATTACAACGGCGACGGCGGCCTCACCCCGGAGGACGCCCGCCTGATCCTGCGCCGCACCGTCGGCCTGCGGGACTGACTGACCGTTGCAACAGCCCGGCAGTGGGGACTTTACCCGTCCGGCGGGGAATTGGCCCGCCTGCGGAACGCCTGCCCGGCAGAACCGATCGGCCTCGGGGCCGGTCTGCCTTCGCGGTGCCATCTGACTTCGGAATCGGCCGACCTTTGTGATCGGCCGTTTTTTTTGTTCGACCGGCCCTGGGGGTTGGCCGGTCGGCGGATCGACCGGCCGGAAGGACCGGTCCGCCGGAGGAGACGCGGCGGAACCGGATCGTCACGCACAGTATAGCACATCCTCCACCGCCCCGCGTCCGATCTGCGGGGCAAAATCAAAACTTGCACAAAACATGGCAATATTGACCAAAAAAAATGACGGCCCGGTCCTTCCCGCCTGTTTGCCGAACCCGTCCGCCCCTTACCGCCTTTGCGCAGCGGGAAGGGGCGCTTTCACTCCTGCCAGCCGCCCCGGGGGGCGGGGGAATACCGGGGGGGGAATATATATATTTCCCCCCCCCGGCTTTCCCCCTCCCCCCACTCCAGCGGCGGCGCTCCGGCCGGGAGGGAAAAGTCCTTTCGCGGGGCCCGGCAACCTTCCCCGCCCAAGACATTCCGCCCTCCTGCAGCACGAAGCCTCAGCTTCGCAGCACGAAGCCTCAGCTTCGCAGCACGGAGCCTCAGCTCCGTCCAAAGGTCTGTTGGTGACGCTGCTGAGGCAGCGTGCTGCGGGGTGCGTTAAAGACGCTGCTGAGGCAGCGTGCTACGGGGCGCGTTTATGACGCTGCTGAGGCAGCGTGCTGCGGGGCGCGTTTATGACGCTGCTGAGGCAGCGTGCTACGGGGTGCGTTTAAGACGCTGCTGAGGCAGCGTGCTGCGGGGTGCGTGCTGCGGGCAGCGTGCTGCGGTATTTGTGAACAAATTGTAAACAATTTGGTTTTTCGCCGCAAA
>CAMJYF010000379.1 GCA_946409885.1 uncultured Clostridia bacterium
CCTGTATATGATTTATTCTTGTTCATATACTTTCCCTTTCATAATAATAACATCGGTAAAGACATCTAAAAAAATGCTACACACAGCCTCCTTCCGCGTAGAACAAAAAAGTGCGGCAGCCGAAACTGTCGCACCGAAAAACACACAGCCCCAACTGTCGCCAAACATCCAATTTCCATTACCCAAAGCATGAAAACCGAGAGCTTGTATTTTTACCAAATGATAAAAATACATACTTCAGGCAAAGGAAGTATTCAAATGGATGTTTGGCCTTTCCATCATATCATATACAATCATTAATTTCAATCCTTTTTTAAAAAAATTCCTCCATAGCGTATAAGCGTTTAAGGAGGAAAAAAATCTTTTCTTTTTTGCGGGGCGGAATCGGCATTTCTTTTTTTTCTGCCGCCAAAAACAAATCCCATTGACACGCGCCTGTTTTTTCTATACAATAAAAAGCGTATGATTATAAGGATCGGAGAAGCGCTATGCGAAAAAGAATCGACATCAATTTCAACTGGAAATACTGCCCCTCCTTTACGGAGGAAATGGTAAGGCCCGGCTACGACGACGGGGCCTTTGAAGCGGTGGATATCCCCCACGCCAACAAGGAGCTGCCCTACCACTACTTTGACGAACGGGAATACCAGTTCGTCAGCTGCTACCGCAAGCACTTCCGCCTGCCGCCGGAGGCCTTCGAGAACAACCGCCGCGTCTTCCTCCACTTTGAGGGCGCGGCCAACTACGCCAGAGTGTACCTGAACGGCAAATTCTTAGGGGAGCACAAGGGCGGCTACACCCCCTTCGGCTTTGAGCTCACGGGCCTTTGCAACAAGTCGGGCAACCTGATCGCGGTGGAGCTGGATTCCACGGAGCGGCCGGAGATACCGCCCTTCGGCAACATGGTGGATTACCTCTGCTACGGCGGCATCTACCGGGAGGTGCATCTGGATATCGTGGAGAGCGCCTTCATCGAGGACGTGTTTGTCAAAACGCCGGACTGCCTGCTGCCCAAAAAGACCATCGAGGCCGACGTGACCTTCTCAGGCGAGGTCAAGGGAACGCTGAAGCTGGAATTTCTTGACGGGGACAAGGTGCTGGCGACCAGGGAAACACCCGTGGACGGCAAGGCCGTGCGCGTCCGCTGGAAGCAGAAGGACGCGGAGCTGTGGGACATCGACAACCCCAAGCTGTACACCCTGCGGGTCTCCTTCGGCGGGGATACGGTGGAAAAACGCTTCGGCTTCCGGCAGGCGGAATTTACCCGCACGGGCTTTCTGCTCAACGGCAAGCCCTTAAAGCTCATCGGCCTCAACCGCCACCAGAGCTACCCCTACGTGGGCTACGCCATGCCCGCCAGCGCCCAGAGGGCGGACGCGGACCTGCTCAAATTCGGCCTGGGCTGCAACATCGCCCGCACCTCCCACTACCCCGATTCCATCCACTTTCTGGACCGCTGCGATGAGATCGGCCTGCTGGTGTTCACCGAAATGCCCAGCTGGCAGTACCTGGGCGAGGGCGAGTGGCGGGAGAACTGCCTGGACAACATCCGCCGCATGATTCTGCGGGACCGCAGCCACCCCTGCGTCATCCTGTGGGGCGTGCGCGTCAACGAGGGCATGGACTGCGACGAGTTCTACACCCAGACCAACGCCCTGGCCCGGTCCCTGGATCCCTCCCGCCAGACCGGCGGCGTGCGCAACATACCCCAAAGCCACCTGCTGGAGGACGTTTACACCTTCAACGATTTCAGCCACTCCGGCGGGGCGGTCAAGCTGCTGCCCCCCGCCATCGTCTGCGGCTTTAAAGCGCCGCTGCTGGTCACGGAGCACAACGGCCACATGTACCCCACCAAGAGCTTCGACCGGGAGGAGCTGCGCCGGGAGCACGCCCTGCGCCACCTGCGGGTGCAGAACAAATCCTTCGGCAGCAAACGCCATTCCGGCGCCATCGGCTGGTGCATGGCGGATTACAACACCCACAAGGATTTCGGCAGCGGCGACAAGATCTGCTACCACGGCGTGACGGATATGTTCCGGGTGCCCAAGCTGGCCGCGGCGGTGTACGCCAGCCAGCAGGACGACCGGGTGGTGATGGAGACCTCCTCCGCCATGGACGTGGGCGAATACCCCGGCGCCATCGTGGGGCAGACCTACATTTTCACCAACTGCGACTACGTGAAGATCTACAAAAACGGCGACTACAAAAGCACCGCCTAACCGGCCCGGGACAAATATCCCAACCTGCCCCATCCGCCCATCCTGCCCCGGGATTTCATCGGGGACAGCCTGGAAAAAGACGAGGGGCTGGACCCCAAAACCGCCGCGGCCCTGAAGGACGCCCTGAACGCCGCCGGCGCGGACGGCTTCCTGCTGCCGCCAAAATACTACGCCAAGGCGGTGTACGCCCTGCTGCACGGCCGCATGAGCTTCGCCAAAATCTTCGGCATCGTCACCAAGTACTTCGCCAACTGGGGGCAGGAGCAGATCACCTACCGCTTTGACGGCTACAAAAACGGCGAGCTGGTCAAATCCGTCACCCGCACCGCCGTCACCGGCCTGACCCTTACCGCCCGAGCGGACTGCGACGTGCTGAAGGAGGACGCCACCTACGACGTCACCCGCGTGGAGCTGGTGGCCCGGGACCAGAACGGCAACCGGGTCCCCTTTGCCAACAACGTGATAAGCGTAAAGGTGGAAGGCCCCGCCAAGGTCATCGGCCCCGATACCTTCGCCCTCATCGGCGGCGCCAGGGCCTTCTGGGTGCGCACCGTGGGCAAAAAAGGCCCCGTCACCCTCACCGTCACCGGCGAAAACCTCCCCGCCCAGACCGTCGCCCTCACCGTGGAGTAAGCGCCGCGCC
>CAMJYF010000380.1 GCA_946409885.1 uncultured Clostridia bacterium
GAAGAACCAAAAAACGTGTGGAGCAGGTTCATATCATTCCGAATTCCGAACTCCGAACTCCGAATTAACAAAAAAACAGGGCCCCGGGCGGCGTAAAACTGCCCGGGGTCCTGCTGTATCTTCAGCGTAAAATCAGTTGGAGGAGATATCCGTGCCGAAATACTTTTCAGACAGGGCCTTCAGCTCGCCGTTGGCGGCCAGCTCCGCCAGCGCGTTGTTGATCTCTTCCAGCAGGGAGGCGGTCGCCTCGCCCTTGCGCATGGGGATGGCCACGCTGGTTTGCTCCGGGGCGATGGCCGCGATCTTCAGGCCCGCGTCCGGGTGGGCCTTCATGTAGTCGTAGAAGGTGACCTCCGCGTTCAGGGTGGCGTCGATGCGGCCGCTGAGCAGCAGCTCCATGGTCTGGTTCAGGTCGTCCACGCCCGTAACGGTGGCGCCGTATTTTTCCGCCACCTCCGCGTAGGTGGAGGAGATGGTATTGGCGGTCTGCAGGCCGTTCAGGTCCTCCATGGTCTGGATGCGGTCGTCGTCCGCGCGGACGATGACGGCGGTGCGGTTATAGGCGTAGGGGGTGGAAAAGGCGTATTTCTGCTCTCTTTCGGGGGTCACGTCCACGCCGTTGATCATGATGTCGTAGCGGCCGGCTTCCAGCCCGGCCAACAGGCCGTCCCATTCGCCCTCGATGAACTGCGCCTCCACGCCCAGCTTTTCGGCGATCTTCTGGCCCACTTCCACGTCGTAGCCCACCAGCTTGTCGGTCTCGTCGTGGTAGGTCCAGGGGGCCCAGGTGCCCTCCATGGCGATGGTGATAACGCCGCTTTCTTTGATCTGCGCCAGCAGGTCGGCGTCTTCGGTGGCGGTGGCGGCGGGCGTTTTTTTGCCGCCGCAGCCGGTCAGCAGCAGGCAGAGGGCCAGCGCGGCGCACAGGGCCGCCAGGATTCTTTTGGTTGTCATGGGTCTCTTCCTCCTTGGAATTATTTTGTGATATGCAAAAAAGAGGCGGTGCGCTCTTTTTCGGGTGAGGTGAACAGCCGGGCGGTCTCCCCGGCCTCTACAACGGCGCCGTCCTCCATAAACACGGCGCGGTTGGAAACGGTGCGGGCAAATTCCAGCTCGTGGGTGACGATCAGCATGGTCATGCCGTCCTCCGCCAGCATCCGCATGACGGAAAGCACCTCCCCGGTCAGCTCCGGGTCCAGCGCGCTGGTGGGCTCGTCAAAAAAGATGATCTCCGGTTCCGCCGCCAGCGCCCGGGCGATGGCCACCCGCTGCTGCTGCCCGCCGGAAAGCTGATGGGGGAATTTGTCCTCGTGGGAGAGCATCCCCACCCGGTCCAGCGCGGCGCGGGCGCGCTCTGCGGCCTCCTTTTTGTCCATGCCGCGGGCCACGGTAAGGCCCTCCGTCACGTTGCGCAGGGCGGTTTTGTTCAAAAACAGGTTGAACCCCTGAAACACGAAGGCCGTGCGCAGGCGGTAGGCGCGGATCTCCCGCTTGGTCATTGCGCGGATAGGGCGGGAGGTCCCCTCAAAGGCGATCTCGCCGCCGTCGGCCGTCTCCAGAAAATTCAGGCAGCGCAGCAGCGTGGTCTTGCCCGCGCCGCTGGGGCCCAGGATGACCGTGGCGTTCCCGGTTTCCACGCCCAGACTGACGTCTTTCAAAACCGGCTTGCCGGAGAAGGATTTGTTGAGGTGTTGTACTTGTAGGAGCATCATTCTTTTAGGCAGCACGGCGCCTTGCGCCGTTTTCAGTGCGGAGAGCGGAGTGCGGAGATATTTCAGGCGGCACGGCGAATGACGCCGTTGGGGTTCGGTGCGGAATGGAAAGATACCTTGTCGGACGTCAGGATTTTTTCTGACGACTGACGACTTCCGACTTCCGACTCACGACTTCGCCATATACGCGCTCAGGCGCTTTTCCCCTCTGCGCTGAAGGAAGGTGAGGACGGTGGAGAAGATCAGGTAGATGAGGCCCACCTCAATGTACAGCAGCAGCGGCTCATAGGTGCGGGCCACGATGCGCTGGGTGACCATGAACATTTCCGTCACCGTGATGTTGGCGGCCAGGGAGGTATCCTTCACCATGGAGATGAGGGAGTTGGACAGGGGCGGAAAGGCCGTGCGCATGGCCTGGGGCAGCACGATCCGCCGCATGATCTGAAAGTAGGTCATGCCCACGCAGTAGCCCGCCTCCATCTGGCCCACGGGGACGGCCTCCAGCGCGGCGCGGACGGTCTCCGCGCAGTACGCGCCCTCGTTCAGCGAAAACACGATCACCGCCGCCGGAAAGGGGGACAGCAGCACCCCCACCTTGGGCAGGCCGTAGAACACCACGAACAGCTGCACCAGCAGCGGCGTGCCCCGGAAGATCCAGATATAGGCCCGGGTAAGGGGAGTGAGCACCGGCACGCGGGCGTGCTGTATCATGGCCACGATCACGGCGATGACCAGCGCGATGGAAAAGGCGATGGCCGTCAGGGGGATGGTCATGGTCAGCCCCGGCAGCAGGATCTTGGGAAAGGATTCTAAAAAAAGCGACCACAAGTCGCGCATGGCGGTTACCTCGTCTTGGTTGTAATTACATAATTATATAGTATGAAAACAAAAAAAGCAAGTGCCAACCGGTGAAAAGTCTGTGACGGGTTTGTGAACGGGTGAACCGGGAGCCGGAAGTCGTCAGAGATAATCCTGACGTCCGGTGATGTGTCTCCGTCCTGAACCCCATTTCCGATGGCGTGATACGCCGTGTTGCCTGAAATATCTCCGCACTCCGCACTCCGCTCTGAAAACGGCGCAAGGCGCCGTGCCGCTGCCTCTTCTTGACATTTCTGCTCCCCTGTGTTAGGATAATCTTATCATGAC
>CAMJYF010000381.1 GCA_946409885.1 uncultured Clostridia bacterium
ATTATGGGGTTAAGGTTGGATTGCGGAAAACAATTGAAACAGATAGGAGATACCATGCTTGAACTGAAACACATTTCCTTTAACGTCAACGGAGAAGGCGGCGACAGGGTAGAAATCCTGGACGACGTCAGCTTTTCCGTGGAAGACGGACAATTCCTTGTCATCACCGGCCCCAACGGCGGCGGCAAATCCACGCTGGCCCGGCTGATCATGGGCATTGAACAGCCCACCGCCGGGCAGATCCTGTACAACGGCGAGGATATCACCGGCCTTTCCATTACCGAACGGGCCAAGAAGGGCGTCGGCTACGCCTTTCAGCACCCACCCCGCTTTAAGGGGCTGACGGTGCGCCGCCTGTTAAGCCTGGCCCACGGCAGCGAGCTGCCGGAGGACGAGTGCTGCAGCTACCTTACCCGGGTGGGGCTGTGCTCCATGGATTACCTGAACCGGGAGGTGGACAGCTCCCTTTCCGGCGGCGAGGTAAAGCGCATTGAGATCGCCACGCTGATGGCCCGCCAACTGGGCCTTGCCATCTACGACGAGCCGGAGGCCGGCATTGACCTGTGGAGCTTTTCCATGCTGGTAAAGAGCTTTAAGACGCTGACCCAGGAGGCCAACGAAAGCGTCGTCATCATCTCCCATCAGGAGCGCATCATGAAGTTGGCGGACGAGATACTGGTGATCGCGGACGGAAAGATCCGCTCACAGGGCCCGCGGGACGAGATCCTGCCCGGGCTTTTGGGCGAGTTTGACCGCAAGTGCGACCTGAGAGGCGAAAAGGAGGAGAAGACCCATGCTTGATATCACCGACAGAAACCTGCTGCAGACCATCTCCGACCTTTCGTATATCCCGCCGCAATCCGCCTACAACATCCGCAAGAACGGCGCGGGCATCGAGCGCCGCAACACGGAAAAGGTGGAGATCGTCACCAAGACGGACAAGCCCGGCATCGACATCCGCGTCAAGCCCGGCACCGTGGGCGAGACGGTGTATATTCCCGTCATCATCACCGATACCGGCGTGAACGACAAGGTCTACAACGACTTTTATATCGGCGAGGACGCGGACGTGACCATCGTGGCGGGCTGCGGCATCCACAACAGCGGCTGCCACGAGAGCCGTCACGACGGCATCCACCGCTTTTTCATCGGCAAAAACGCCCGCGTGAAATACGTGGAAAAGCACTACGGCGAGGGCGAGGGCACCGGCGCGCGGGTGCTGAACCCCACCACCGAGGTGTTCATCGGCGAAAACGCCCTGTGCGAGATGGAGACCGTGCAGATCCGGGGCGTGGATTCCACCGTCCGCGAGACCAACGCCCAACTGGAGGCCGGGGCCAAGTTCACCGTCACTGAGCGCCTGATGACCCACGGGCGGCAGACCGCCCAGTCCAATATGAAGGTGGAGCTGAACGGTGCGGGCGCCACGGCGCAGATCATCTCCCGCAGCGTGGCAAAAGACGGCTCCCAGCAGGTGTTTTACCCCAACGCCATTGGCAACGCCCCCTGCCACGCCCACGTGCAGTGCGATTCCATCATCATGGACGACGCGAAGATCCGCTCCATCCCGGCCATTGAGGCCAACAACACGGACGCGCAGATCATCCACGAGGCCGCCATCGGCCGCATCAACAACGATCAGCTGCTGAAGCTGATGACCTTCGGACTCACCTCCGAAGAAGCGGAAGAAGTCATCATTGAGGGCTTTTTGAAGTAAGCCTGCTTTTCCCGCCGCCCCGCGAACCCGTGGGCGGCGTTTTTCGTGCCGCACAAACGCTCCGTCAAGTGAAGAAAGGAACACCATGGCCCGTGAAAACCGTTATGCACCGGAGAATTTCTCCTCCGACGTGACCGTCTCCTCCGCGTTCCGCTCCCTGCCGAGGGCAAAGCGGATTGCGCTGCTGCTGTGCGCCGCGGCGGCGCTGCTGCTGACCGCCCTGATCGGCGGGGCCGTCGGACGGGGGACGGCAACCGTACCCGTGGCGCCGACGCCGGAAAGAGGCCTTTCGGAAGAGATCGTCGCCGAGGACGGTTTGACAGAGGAACCCGCAGAGCAGGCGGCAACAACCGTCGCCCCGCCGCCGGAAACGGCCCCGATCACGACGGAACCGCCCACCATGGAAACGACGGAACCCACCACAGAAGAACCCACCACGGCAGCGGAAACCACCGCCGACGCCGACGCGCGGGATTACGTGGTCAACACCAACACCGGAAAATTCCACTACCCCTACTGCTCCTCCGTAGGCGACATGAACCCCGCCAACCGCAGCGACCGCACCTGCGCCAGGGAGGACCTGATTGCCGAGGGCTACGTGCCCTGCAAACGGTGCAGCCCGTAGCAAGGCCCGGCCAGCGTGCCACTGTCTTCCGGCGAAACAAAACAAAAACAGAAACCTCAACCGGCGCGGCGTGCGAACCATGCACCCCGCGCCGGAATTTTATTCTGTTCAAATAAACTGAAATATCGTGAAAAAAAATTCAAAAATTATTGCAAAAAAGTATTGACAATCCGTTTTTCCTGTGATATGATATGTTCCACACTGAAGAGCGGATAACTGTTTAAGACTTTCAATTTGGACTGTGTATACTGCGGGAGTAGTATGCCCATTCCAAATTGAAAGTCTTTTTTTGTTCCCCTGCACCTTGACAATTCATTGTTTTTCTCCCCGCCAGCGCTGCGGACAGTGCGCATTGCGGCCGAAAGGCTTGCGCGCCCACAGCTGAAACGGTGCATAGCGCCGCAGAACGGAGAAAAAGCATCCGACCCGATCCGCCACTTCACTTTTCCGGCGGACAGGGTCTGCGCACCGGCGAATTATACGGTACAGACAGCAATCCTTTTCATTGA
>CAMJYF010000382.1 GCA_946409885.1 uncultured Clostridia bacterium
AAGCCGTTTTCGGGGTTGATGGCGTAGAGCCTGCCGTCCGGGCCCTTGCGGATCCAGGAGATGTCGTCGCCGACGGTCCAGACCTTGTAGCCGGCCTTCTTATAGCCTTCCGGCGGGATAAGCATGGCAAGGTTGGTCTTGCCGCAGGCGGACGGGAACGCGGCGCAGATGTATCTCTTCTCGCCGTTGGGCTTTTCCACGCAGAGGATGAGCATATGCTCGGCCTGCCAGCCCTCTTTCCAGCCCTGATAGGAGGCTATGCGCAGGGCGAAGCACTTTTTGCCCAGCAGCACGTTGCCGCCGTAGGCGGAGTTGACGGAGATGATGGTGTTGTCCTGCGGGAACTGGCAGATCCAGCGCTTTTCGGCGTCCACGTCGCACTTGCAGTGCAGGCCGCGCACCCAGTCGTCGGAATCGCCCAGCACATCCATCACGGCCTTGCCGATTCTGGTCATGATGGCCATGTTCAGCACCACGTAGATGGAATCGGTCAGCTCGATGCCGACTTTGGAGAACTTGGAACCTACGGGGCCCATGGAGTAAGGGATGACGTACATGGTACGGCCCTTATAGGAATCGCGGGCGATGTCGTAGAGCATTTTATAGCAGGCGGAGGGCTCCATCCAGTGGTTGGTGGGACCGGCCTCCTCCTCGGTGGGGGTGCAGATGAGGGTCCTGTCCTCCACACGGGCCACGTCGTTGGGCTTGGTTCTGTGCAGCAGGCAGCCGGGAAGCTTTTCCTCGTTCAGCTTGATCATTTCGCCGGTCTTGATGGCTTCCTGACGAAGCGCTTCCAGCTGTTCTTCGGAACCGTCGATCCAGACGATGTTGTCCGGCTTGACGAGCTCCACTTTTTCGTCGATCCAGGAAAGGATGGACTTGTTGGTGGTTAATGCCATAGTATTACCCCTTTCGGTTATTGTGATAATTTTATCAAATCATTACAATTATATTACAAGCCTTTTCATTTGTCAATATCCAACACGGCCGCGGCGTTCAATTTTAAATCGGCGATATGACCTTTTTGATACTCATAAAACGCCTGCGAGCCGATCATGGCGGCGTTGTCCCCGCAGTATTTCAGTTCCGGAAAATACAGCGGTATCCTGTGCTTTTTGCACAGCTTTTTCATATCCCGCCGTAAAAAGCTGTTGGCGGATACGCCCCCCGCCACCGCCACCTTTTCGGGGGTAAACCGTTCGATGGCTTTCTCCGTGCGGTTACAAAGGGAGCGCACCACGCAGTGGATGTAGGAAGCGCCGATATTCTGTACGTCAATGGGCTCCCCTTTCTGCTCTTTGTTGTGGATCAGATTGACCACGGAGGTCTTCATGCCGGAAAAGCTGAAATCAAATTCCGCGTCGTCCACCCGGGGGGACGGGAACGGATAGGCCTTTTCGTCGCCCCCCTGGGCAGCCTTGTCCAGATTCAGCCCGCCGGGGTACGGCAGCCCCATGGCCCGGGCGGCCTTATCCATGGCCTCCCCCGCCGCATCGTCCCGGGTGCGGCCGATCACCTCATACTCCGTATACCCCTTTACGTGGATCAGATGCGTATGCCCACCGGAGACCACCAGCGCCAGGAACGGCGGTTCCAGCTCCGGGTGGGTGATATAGTTGCCTGCCACGTGGCCACGCAGATGGTGGACAGGGATCAGGGGCTTGCCCGTGGCGTAGGACAAGCCCTTGGCAAAATTGACACCCACCAGCAGCGCGCCGATCAGCCCCGGCGCACAGGTGCAGGCAATGGCGTCGATCCCGTCAAGGGTAACGCCCGCCTCCTGCAGCGCCATTTCCGTAACGCCGTAGATGGATTCGCAGTGGCGGCGGCTGGCGATTTCCGGCACCACGCCGCCGTATAAAATATGCTCCGGCACCTGCGAGGCGATCACGGAGGACAGCACTTCCCGGCCGTCCCGGACCACCGCCACACCGGTATCGTCGCAGGAAGATTCAATCGCAAGTATGTTCATAGGGTTTCCTCATTAAAATATAATGTATAGATGCAGGCGTTTTCCTTCGGCGCGTCATAGAAAGATTTTCTTATCCCTACAAGGGAAAAGCCGCAGTTTTCATATAACGTCCGCGCCGGAGTATTGCCCTCCCGCACCTCCAGGGTGAGAAAATCGCAGCCGCGGGACCGGGCCGCGTCGGTCAGCGCCCGCATCAATCCGGCGGCGATCCCCTGACGGCGGCATTCGGCGGCCACCGCCAGATTGTTCATATAACACTCGCCGCAGATATCCTCCGCGCTGACGTAGCCGCACACCCCCTGCGCGTTCACCGCCACAAAGAACGGCGCGTTATCTTTGGCGATCTCTTCTTCGATCTGCCGTAAGCTCCACGGGGCGGAAAAACAGGCCGCTTCCAAGGCGGCAATGCGTTCCGCGTCGGAAAGGGCCGCGGTTCTTATCAGGTATTCCATCGATCAGCCCTTTGCCTCATACCAGGAACGGCCCGCATGGGCGTCCACGGAGAGCTTTACCTTCAGCCGGACCGCGTTTTCCATCTCTTCCTTTACCAGCGCCGTCATGGCCTCCGCGTCCTGCTCCGGGCACTCCACCATCAGCTCGTCGTGCACCTGCATAATGAGCCTGGCCGTCGGGTAGTCCTGTTTCAGCCGCCGGTAAACGTTGATCATGGCGATTTTGATGATATCCGCCGCGGTACCCTGAATGGGCATATTCCGCGCCACCCGTTCCCCGAAGGACCTGATCATATGGTTGGAGGAGGTCAGCTCCGGCAGATAGCGCCGCCGGTTGAAAATCGTCTCTGCGTAGCCCCGCTCCTTGGCCCTGTCGATGCATTCCTTCATAAAGCGGTCGATGCCGCCGTATAGGGAC
>CAMJYF010000383.1 GCA_946409885.1 uncultured Clostridia bacterium
ATAGTCTTTCACAAATCAGAACGGAGATGAACTATCATGGCCGACAGGACCTATCCTTTCGCGAACCGGATCAGAAACGTGGACGGCGGGGCGATCGACGACATTTTGAAGGCGTCCGCCGATCCGTCCGTTATCTCGCTGGCGGGCGGCAACCCGGCCTCCGAGCTGTTCCCGGGCAAAGAGCTGGCGGAGATCGCCTACGGGCTGCTGACGGAGCAGCCCGCCCTGACGCTGCAGTATTCGGTGGCGCGGGGCTACGCGCCCCTGCGGGAGGCGGTGCTGGCGATGATAAAGGAGCGGGACCGCATCATCCCCCGCGGCGACGATATCATCATCACCTCCGGCAGCCAGCAGGGCATGGATTTCGCCGCCAAATGCCTGCTGAACGAGGGGGATAAGGTGCTGGTGGAAAACCCCTCCTTCCTTGGCGCGCTGGGGTGCTTTATGGGCTACGGCGCAAAGCTGGTGGGCGTGGATATGGAAGCCGACGGCGTCAGCGTGGAGGGGCTGGCAAAGGCCCTGGCGGAGCATACCGGCGTAAAGCTGCTGTACACCATCCCCAATTTCCAGAATCCCACGGGCATTACCATGAGCGAGGAAAAGCGGCGGGAGGTCTACCGCCTGTGCGCGGCGCATAACGTGCTGATCATTGAGGACAACCCCTACGGCGAGCTGACCTTTACCGGGGAGAAAAAGCCCTCGCTGAAGAGCATGGACACCGAGGGGATCGTGATCTACTGCGGCTCCTTCTCCAAGATCCTGGCGCCGGGCATCCGGGTGGGGTACATCGTGGCCCCGGCGGAGATCGTAAAGCGCATGGCGGAGG
Organism: uncultured Clostridia bacterium; assembly: GCA_946409885.1. GTDB lineage: Bacteria > Bacillota > Clostridia > Oscillospirales > Acutalibacteraceae > RUG806. The sequence goes on from CAMJYF010000383.1 coordinate 827, forward strand.
CCAAGCAGGCCAACGACACCCATTCCCCCATGATCACCCAGCTGATGGTGTACGAATACCTGCGGCGGCACGATATCGGGGAGAACATTCAGCGGATGCGGGAGCTGTACCGGCGGAAATGCCGCCTGATGCTGGACGAGGCGGACGCGTTCTTTCCGGCGGCCGTTTCCCATACCAACCCCGGCGGCGGCCTGTTCGTGTGGTGCGATATGGGCGGGGATTACGACACCGTGCAGGTGTACAACGAGTGCGTAAAGCACAAGGTGGCTTTTGTGCCCGGCGCGCCCTTTATGGCGGATCCGTCGAAGCGATGCTCCGCCTTCCGGCTGAACTATTCCACCATGCCGGATGAAAAGATCACCGCGGGCATGCGCATCCTCGGCGCGGCGCTGCGGGAAATTATGGGGTAACGGTTTTTCGCGGAGAGGCCCCGCCGCTTTTATCGGATGTAACGGTTTTTGGCGGATCGATCCCCCTGTGAACGAAGAACGCCCGGCTTGCCGCCGGGCGCGTTTTTTTTGCGTCTGTTTACAGATCGATATCCGGCGTGTGGTTGTCCAGCACGTCAATGGCCCGGTCCCCGGGCGCTTTCCGGTGACCGGGCATCCGCTCCGGCTCCGCCGCATGGCAGGGCGGGCAGACGCGGGGTGCTTTGTCGCGGCCCTGTTCCGCCGTTTGCCGGGGCGTATCTGTTTTTCTGTTGTCCAATCAAATCACCTCGGTTTCAGTTTGCCCCGCCCGGCCGGGATTATTCTTGCGCGAAAGCCGTCGGCAATTTGTCGGTTTCGCTAAAATGATATTGATTTTTTACCTGCGGTTTGTTAAAATAAAGAAAATGAAAGAAAAAAGGGGATTCGGCAATGGAACAGTACAACGGACTGCCCTTTGTGGGCGAAGAGAACTACGCGGAGGACATGAAAAACACCGTGGAGCCGTATCTGGCGGCCCACGGGGGCAAAAGCAACTTTGAATCCTGGGACGGCTGTACCATCGGCTTTGAGCGCTACCTGTGCGAAAAGCCCGCGGGGAGCGTGGTCATCAGCCACGGCTTTACCGAAAGCGCGGAAAAATTCCGGGAGATGGCCTTTTACTATCTGCACATGGGCTACAACGTGTTCGCCATCGATCACCGGGGCCACGGCTGTTCCTTCCGCTACAACAGCGACCCCAACACGGTGTGCATCCGGTGCTTTGACGAGTATGTGGACGACCTGCACACCTTCGTCAACAAGGTGGTGCGGCCCGCGTCCGTTGGATTGCCGCTGTACCTCTACGCCCATTCCATGGGCGGCGCGGTGGCCGTGCAGTATCTGCAGGAGCACCCGGGCTTTTTTGCCAAGGCGGTGCTGTCCGCGCCCATGATCTCCCCCCGCACCGCGGGCATGCCTCACGCGGTGACCAACGTGCTGACCAAGGGCTTTATGGCGGCGGGCCGGGCGGACAAGCCCGTCATCGGCTCCAAGGGCTTTGATCCGCTGAAGACCTACGAAAACAGCCACGATACCAGCAAGGCCCGGTTCGACTACTACCACGCCAAGCGCTGCGCGGATATGAGTTTGCAGACGGCCAACCCCTCCAACCGCTGGGTGAGCGAGGCCATCCGGGTGACAAAGCTGAACCTGGACCCCGTCCGCTGCAAAAAGATCACCTGCCCCGTGCTGCTGTGCCAGCCGGAGGAGGATACCTCCGTGTACAGCGAGGCGGAGGATCAGTTCATCGTCCTGATCCCCAACGGCCGCCTGGAACGCTTTTTTAACTGCAAGCATGAAATCTACATGAGCGTGGACGACACCATGAAAATCTATCTGGATACCATCCGGGCGTTTCTGGCGGAGTGATCCCCCGGACGGAATGAGGTAAATTTGGGGTTGCCGGGCTGTTGGCGCGGCAGGTTTAAGGTGTAAGGTTCAAGAACCTTGCAATCAACGTTGTTTTCCTATCGGAAATGGACTTCTTCTTACACCTTGCACCTTTCACCTTACACCTGCGACGCATCGCGTTGCCTCGACAAATCC
>CAMJYF010000384.1 GCA_946409885.1 uncultured Clostridia bacterium
AGACAACTTCGGATTTGACGAGGTGGATCGTGAATAACAAAGAAATAGTTAAATATTTTTATGAGGATGTGGTTTCAAAAAACCTGATTGACGAGGGAAGGGCCACACCAACGGCAACAGCCTTGTGATCGCGGAGAACGAGGGCCTTTTCTATATGTTTGAGGCGGATATCACCTACGTGGACGAGGCGCTGTATAAAAACAAGCTCTCCGTGGTGTACGACGACCTGGCCGCCGCGCGGGAGACCATGGACCGGGTGCGCGCGTTCGTGCGGAACCGCCCCACGGTCTATATGGGCACCCACACGCCCCAGGGCTATGAGAATCTGGAGGCAAAGCGGGTGATGGATCTGGACCATCCCGTGCCCACCGTATACGCCGAGGTGGATTTCTCCGGAACGGAGGCCAGCGGCAAATACGTCTGCTCCATCTGCGGCTACGTGTACGACCCCGCAGAGCACGACGGCGTGGCCTTTGAGGACCTGCCGGAGGACTGGGTCTGCCCGCGCTGCAAGCAGCCGAAGGCAAAATGCAACCGGGCCTGAACGCCCGGCGGAGAGATTTAATTGGCGACAGTATGACATGATTTGTCCAGTTAGGCCCGATTTTACCGTCATGTTAATAATTTTTTAACATATTCACGGTATTATTTTTGTATGATAAGCATAAGGAGGGATGAACGATGACAAAAAAATGCTGCGCGTTATTCCTGGCTGTCTGTCTGTTGCTGACGGTGTTTTCCGCCGCCGCGTCGGCGCTGCCGCTGGAGGCGGGGCTTGACGCTTTGCGGGATGAGTTTTACTTTGGCGTGGGGCCGTCTTCCGGCGGCGTGGTGATGGATTACTACGCTTTCGCGCCGGAGGGGGCGGGGAAGTTCCCGCTGGTCGTCTGGCTGCACGGTCTGGTTTCCGGCGGCTATCCGGGGCGGCAGATCACGAAAAACGATATCTCCTACTGGGCCTCGGATGAGTTCCAGTCCCGTTTTGCCGCGGGCGGGGCCTTTATCCTCGCGCCCCGTTCGCCGGAATCCGTGGCCGACTGGAGCGACAACATGATCGCGCCCTTAAAAGCGACCATCGACGACTTCATCCGGCAGAACGCCGCCAGAATCAATACTGCCCGCATCTACGTGGGCGGGCTTTCCATGGGCGGCAAAATGACCTACAAGGTGGTTGCCGCCTATCCGGAGATGTTCGCCGCGGCGTTCCCCTGCAGCCCGTATTGCGCCATCAGCGATTCGCTGGCCCGGGGCGTAAAGAACACGCCCATCTGGCAGCTTTCCAGCAAAAATGACGTGTATATGAATTTCAACCTGTGGATCCGCCCGGACTGGGAGAAGGTCATGGCCGCCTCCGAACGGCGGGAGGACTGCCGCTGGACGGTGTTTGATACCGCGCTGAAGCCGGACGGCTCCCGCCCCGGCACCACCCACGATACCTGGTACGCCGCCACCTACGATATGTTCATGTACGACAATTCTCCCTTTACCGGCAGCGTGACCTACGACGGCAACGGCAACGAAATAACGCTTGCCTATCCCGACGGCCTCATCTCGTGGCTGAACCGCTTTTCTTCCGGCTATTCCATCGCCGCCGACGGCCCGTCCAACGGCGTGCTGGGCGCGCTTTACCGCGTCTATACCCAACTGATGACCTTTATCGCAAAGCTGGTAAAAGCCCTTGGCCTGAAGGGCGTTCTCGGGTGATCCCGCGCAAAGCAACGCTGTATGAAAAGCCGCCCCGGTCATTGCGCCGGGACGGTTTTTTTTCACGGATTGTCGTATCCCACAATTATCTGTGATGAACCTTTTTACGGCGCGATTACTCCGGGGTGTGAAGAACCGGAATGAACCGCTGTCCGGCGGGGGGCGTATTTCTCCTTCCCAAAAAAACGGTTTCTGTCAGATCTCCAGCTCCAGCCCGTCAAACGCCGCGCCGTATTCGTAGGGGTGCGGCGTGTTTTTCTGCTCCTGCAACGCCGCCGCCCAGCGGCCGTCGTTGATGTGCGAATGCAGAACGCGTTTGGCCTTTGTTTTGTCGAGCACCGGCACGCAGTCGGCGGGGGAGAAGTGCGCCAGCTCGCAGACCAGCAGGTCCAGCTCCGTTTCAAAAGCCGCCTGCGGAAAGTCCACCGACGGGTGACGGAGGTCGCCGGTGAACAGCACGCGTTTGCCCTCCGCCTCGATCAGGAACGCGTAGGAATGGACGCAGTGCCGGGTGGGGATCGCCGTCAGCCGCAGGCGGTCGTCCTCATACGCCACACCCGCGCCGAACGCGCCGACGCGCAGGTCCTCCCGCAGCGGCCTGCCGCCGGTGTTGGCCGAGATCCACGCTTTCAGCGGTTCTATCATCCGCTCGTCCGGCAGCAGGATCAGCGGGTCCGCCTGCTTGAAATACCAGTTGAGGAGATCCGCGAACTGGATCACCCCGTCGGTGTGGTCGCCGTGGGGATGGGTGCAGATGGCAAGGCGCACCGCCTCCATCGGGATGCCCCTGCGCCGCAGCTCCTCGGTCACGGACGTGCCCAGATCGATCAGGTAATAAGCGCCCGCCACCTCAAGAATATAAGAAGAACACCGCCGGTGCGGCTCTGGCACCCCGTGGGACGTGCCGTGGAAAATGATTCTCATCAGTCTGCCTCCTTGATAAAAAAAGTGCCTCAAAGATGATTGCGGGTTCCGTAGAGCCCCGCGCGATTGAAGTTTGTCGGGGAGCCGCAGCACGCTGCCTCAGCTGCGTAATAAACGGACGTTGAGACGGAGCTGAGGGTGCGGGTGTCCAGTGGACACCTCTGCGAAGCAGAAGCACCGACCGAGCCGGCAGGCGAGAATGCGGG
>CAMJYF010000385.1 GCA_946409885.1 uncultured Clostridia bacterium
ACCGCCACCGTCAACGACTGGTCCGCCATGGTGTACGCCGACGGCAAGGTGACCAAGGGCCTGGAGCTGCCCTGCCTTGAGATCTACGACCGGGTGGGCGGCGGCGATTCCTTCGCCAGCGGCCTGATCTACGGCCTGATGACCTTCGGCGACCCGGCCAAAGCCGTGGATTACGGCGTCGCCCACGGGGCGCTGGCCATGACCACCCCGGGCGACACCTCCACCGCGGTACTCAAAGAAGTGGAAAATATCGTAAAGGGCGGCTCGGCCAGAGTCAACAGGTAAAGGAGAAGATCATATGAAAATGACGTTCCGGTGGTACGGTCTGAATGACTGTATCTCCTTACAGACCATCCGGCAGATCCCCGGCATGACCGGCGTTGTCACGGCGGTCTACGATACCCCCGTGGGCAGCGTGTGGAGTGAGGCATCCATTGCCGCGCTGAAAAAAGCCTGCGACGAAAACGGGCTGGAGATGGAAGTGATCGAATCCGTGCCCGTGCATGAGGATATCAAGCTGGGCCGGGGCCGCAGGGATGAGTACATCGACAACTACTGCGAGAACATCCGCCGTCTGGCAAAGGCCGGGGTGAAGTGCATCTGCTACAACTTCATGCCCGTGTTCGACTGGCTGCGCACCAACCTGCACACTGTGGCGGCGGACGGCTCCAACAGCCTCTCCTACAACCATGAGGGGCTCCTGAAGCTGGACCCCAAGCATCTGTCGCTTCCAGGCTGGGACGAGAGCTATACGGCGGAGGAGCTGAACGGCCTGCTGGAAAGCTACGCCGGCATGACCCATGAGCAGCTGTTTAACAACCTTGTCTATTTCCTGAAGCGCATTATCCCGGTGTGCAACGACGTGAAGATGAACATGGCCATCCATCCGGACGACCCGCCGTGGGACGTGTTCGGCCTGCCCCGCATCATTTCCACCGCGGAGGACTACGAGCGGCTGTTTGCCGCCGTGCCGGACAACGCCAACGGCATCACCTTCTGCACCGGGTCCCTGGGCGCGGGAAGGGACAACGACCTGCTGCAAATGGCGTATGATTACGCAAAACGAGGCAAGATCCACTTTGCCCATATCCGCAACATCCAATATTCCAACGAGCTGGACTTCCGCGAGGTGGGCCACAAGACCGACTGCGGCAGCCTGGATATTTACGGCATCGTCAAGGCGCTGGTGGACGGCGGCTTTGACGGCTACGTGCGCCCCGACCACGGGCGCAACATCTGGGGCGAGGACGCCAAGCCCGGCTACGGCCTGTACGACAGGGCGCTGGGCGCCTGCTACCTGAACGGCCTGTTTGAAGCGATAGAAAAAGGGAGGAACTGAATCATGAAATTGCCTTTTACAGTAGATTTATCCGATAAAGTGATCGCGCTGACCGGCGCGGGCGGCGTGCTCATCAGCGAGTTCGCCAAGGCGCTGGCCGCCTGCGGCGCGAAAGTGGCGCTGCTGGACATCAACTATGCGGCGGCGAAAAAGGTGGCCGACGAGATCGGCGAAAACGCCCTGGCCATCGAGACCAACGCGCTGGATTCCGCCTCGCTGCGGGCGGCGAAGGCGGCGGTCAACGACAAGTGGGGCAAGGTGAATTTCCTTGTCAACGGCGCGGGCGGCAACAACCCCAAGGCCACCACCGACAACGAGTACATGACCAAGGAGACTGCCGACGATATCAAGACCTTTTTCAAGATCGACGAGGCGGGGCTGCGGTTCGTGTTCGACCTGAACATCACCTCCGCGTTCCTCACCACCCAGGTGTTCGCGCAGGATATGCTGGAGACGGGCGGCAACATCATCAACCTGTCCTCCATGAACGCCTTCCACCCGCTGACCAAGATCCCGGCCTATTCCGCGGCCAAGGCGGGTATTTCCAACTTTACGGAGTGGCTGGCGGTGCATTTCGCGCCGGTGGGCATCCGCTGCAACGCCATCGCCCCCGGCTTTTTCGTGGGCAACCAGAACAGAGGACTGCTGTTCAACCCGGACGGCTCCCCCACCGCGCGAACCCATAAAATTCTGGCCGGTACGCCCATGGGGCGCTTCGGCGAGGTGAACGAGCTGATCGGCACGCTGCTGTTTCTGGCGGACGACAACGCCAGCGGCTTTATCACGGGCGTGGTCATCCCGGTGGACGGCGGCTTCAACGCGTATTCGGGGGTGTAAACAATGGAAACAAAAGCGTTTATTCAGCAGTATAAAGTGGTGCCCGTGGTGGTGTTCAACGCCATTGACGAGGTGCGGCCCAAATTGCAGGCCATGTGCGACGGCGGCCTGCCCATCGCGGAGATCACCTACCGCACCGCCTGCGCCGGCGACGCCATCAAGATCGCCATCGAGGAATTTCCCCAAATGCTGGTGGGCGCGGGCACGGTCATCAACCGGCAGCAGGCGGAGGAGGCCCTCGGCTACGGGGCGAAGTTCATCGTCTCCCCCGGCTTTTCCGAGGAGGTGGCGGCGCTTTGCAACGAGCGCGGCATTCCCTATTTGGGCGGCTGCGTGACCCCCACGGAGATCATGACGGCCATCCGCTACGGCTGCAACATCATCAAGTTCTTCCCCTGCTCCAACTACGGCGGCCTTGCCACCATGAAGGCGCTGGCGGCGGCCTTCCCGGCGGTCACCTTCCTGCCCACCGGCGGCATTTCCGACAAAAACCTGGCGGAGTACCTGGCCTGGGACAAGATCTTCGCCGTGGGCGGCAGCTGGATGATGAAGGGCACGCCGGAGGAAGTCAAAGAAAAGTGCGCCCAGGCGGTCGCCATCGCAAAGAGCTGATACAATTAGCAATGTGCAAT
>CAMJYF010000386.1 GCA_946409885.1 uncultured Clostridia bacterium
TTACGCCTGCGGCGTGTGGTCCAACGAGGGCTTCGGCGACAGAGGCTGGCTGGCCATCGCGCTGGTCATCTTCTGTATCTGGCGCTCCAATTGGGGCATCCTCGGCTCCATCCTGTTCGGCGGCCTGTATATCGTCTATCTGTTTGTGCCCGGCAGCCTGAGCACCCAGGAGCTTTACAAAATGCTGCCCTATGTGGTCACGCTGATCGTGCTGATCATCACCAGCGCCCGTAAAAAGCGCGAGAATCTCCCCCCCGCCAGCCTGGGCCTGTCCTATTTCCGGGAGGACCGGTAACGGGTTCAGAAAACGTAAAGCTTTCTCCTGTACCATACGGGTGTCCGTCGTTTTATCTAACGGACGCCTGTTTTTTCTGCAATATTTTTCACATATTTCAAACGGCGCGCTCTTGCAATTCTTTTTATTTATGTTATACTATACTATCACATAAAATTGTGAATGTTGCATAGGCGGAAAGGGGTTTATCATGCGGCTTCAATCGGTGCGAAGACTGACGGCGCTGGCGCTGGCGGCGGCGCTCTGCCTGCTTCCGTCCTGTATGGGGCGGGAAAACTTCGTGCAGACCGTCTTTATGAACGCCGACGTGCGCGGCGCGTACGTGATCGATCCGCAGGACCACTATGTCCGCTACCCCCGTGAAACGCTTGTGGCGGAAAGCGGCTCCCTCCGTTTCTATTTTGACGACGCGACGGGCAGCCCCGCTGTGTACGACGCGCGCAGCGGCGTTCTGTGGAGCGCCCTTCCCCTGGCCGCCAACCGGTCCGCAGCCGTGCTGGCCGCGGAGGCCTTCAACGGCGCGGCCACCTATCTGCTGAATTCGCAGGATCACGCGGTTGCCTACGGTACCGTCTCCTGCGAGCGGAAAGAGGAAGCCGTTACCGTCACCTTCGTCATGTCGGATAAGGAGAGCGTCGCGCGAAAGAGCGCCGACGAGCTGACCGCCGGCGACGTGTATATCAGCGTGCCGGTAACCTTCTCCTTTTCCGGCGGCCGGCTGACGGCCTCGGTGGAGATGGAACGGGTCGTCTGCGCGCCGGGGCTGATCCTGTACTCGCTTTCTCTGCTGCCCGATTTCGGGGCGCTGGACGGGCAGGAAAACACGTGGCGTCCCGAGGAGCTTTCCTCCGCCGCTTCCGTTACGCTTCCGGCCGTAACGCAGCAGGAAGAAGAAACGGCAGCCGACGCCGCCGACCAAACGGAACCAACGGCGGTGGCCGCGGAGGAGGAAACGTCCTCCGTTTCGGAGACGCTGCCTGCGGAGCCTGCCGCCTCTGACGCTTCCCTGTCGGATTATATCCTTGTTCCGGACGGCTGCGGGGCGGTGATCGAGCCGGAGAGAATGACCTATCATTATCCGGAGCTGGATTTCAGCGTATACGGTTCCGACGATTCGCTGGGCCGACCGGCCTGCGTCGGCGCGTTCGGCGTCAGAAAGGGCGCCGGGGCTTTCGTCTGTGTGCTGACGGAGGGCGAGGAGCTGGCGGCGATCAGAACGCTGCGCCGGACGGAGGAGTTCGGAGACGGCGCGGTGATCGTCTGTCCGCAGTACACCGTTACGCCGGTGTTCAATTTCAACGGGGATATGGCCTACGCTGTCATGTACGCGGGAAGGCTGTCCCAGACCTATTCGTTCCTGAGCGGGAGCGCCGCGGATGTGGCCGGGATGGCCTCCGCCGCCCGCGAGACGCTGATCTACAGCGGCGTTCTTTCCGCGCAGACCCTTTCGGACGGGGCGTATCCCGTCCACATCACGCTGACCGGCAGCCTTGACGGCAGAAAAGGCACGCTGCTGACTGATTACAGTCAGGCGGAGGCGCTGCTCAGCCAACTGAAGGCCAAGGGCGTCGGTAAAGTGGACCTGGTCCTGGATGGCTTTTTGTCCGGCGGAAAAGAGCGCTGCTCCGCCTCCGCCGTGGCGACGGATCCCGTCTGCGGCAGCGCCGCGTCGCTTTCCTCACTCTGCGATTATGCCCTCAAACAGGGCTGCGATCTCTATATCGGCAAAGACCTGCTGACCGCCGGTGTGACGGTTTCCGCCGCGCGGGATCTTTCCCGCCGGAAAAAAACGGTCGCCGAACAGAATCCCTTCCCCCTTGTGGGGGCGGATACTTACGAAAAAACCTTCGTGGGGTGGTCGGAGATCCCTCAGCACGCCGCCTCCTTCCTGTCGGCCATGGCGGATTCCGGCTTCACCGGTATCGCGCTGACCGATCTTGACCGGGGGCTCAGCGCGGATTTTACCGCCAGAGCCTACGACCGTTCGTCTGTTTCCGAAAGACTGTCCGAGATCACCTCCTCCTGCGCCACCGTCAAAAAGCTGATGGTCAGCGGCGGCAACCTCAACACCCTGCGTTTCGCCGGCGCCGCGACGGACGTTCCTTACGGTACCTCCGTCGCCGAAAACGACGGCTACCGGGCCGTGCCGTTCCTGCAGATGATCCTCCATGGTACCTGTGTGTATTCCGGCGCCGCCTGCGTCGGGGCGGAGGGAGACCGGCTGGCGCTGCTGAAGGCCGTGGAATACGGCGGCGCGCCCCGCTTCAGCTGGACAGGCAGTGACCGCGGCGGCCACGGTTACGGGGCGTTCCTCAACGACAGCGCCGCCTTCTGCGCCCGCGCCGGCAGGGAGCTGCAGGGGCTGACAGCCGCGCGCATGACGGGCAGCTATGAGGTGGCCCCCGGTGTGAAATGCACGGAATACGACAACGGCGCGAGGGTTTACGTCAACTACAACAACTATTCGGCGGCGGTGGGAGAAATCACCGTGCCGCCCTACG
>CAMJYF010000387.1 GCA_946409885.1 uncultured Clostridia bacterium
TGGCGCCGCGCTTTCCCCGGCGGCGGTATCCTCCGCCGCGCCGGCGGCCGACCGCGTGGTTGCCGCGTCGCCCCCGGCGCTGTCCCCTGTCAGGGAGACGGTCTTTCCGCAGGCGGAAAGCAGCAGCGCCGCCGCCAGCAACAGGGTAAACATAACATTTATTCCGCGATGATGAGATAACATATCACTTGCTCCTTTCGGTTGATTGCTGCCCATAGTATGGACGGATTCGTTAAAACGAACCTAAAGCGAAAGAGCGTTTTTTTCCTGCTGTCTCCCCCGGAAACGATTGACAGCTCCGCGGAATCGTGTTACCATAATATCAAAAAAAGGAGTGACTGATCGATGAAAAGCATTCGCAAATGGATCGCGCTGCTGTGCTGCGCGCTGTGTATGGCCGGGCTGTGCACCCCCGCCGCGCTGGCGGCGGACGCCCCGCTGGACGCCGCCGCTGTGGCCGCCGTGGAGGCGGAGGTGGCCGGCTCTCTGACCGCCGCGGAGGACGGTTCCACCGTGGCCGTGGACACCCGGGCCGTGTATGATACCAACGGCGACGGCCAGGTGACCGCCGCGGAGGTGGCGGGCGTGTTCGGCAAATACGCCTTCGCCAAAGAAGAGGACCTGGCCGGGTACGCGGATCAGATCGCGGAGGCCTCCACCTTTACCGTCACCGTCACCAAGGACGGCGTTTCCACCGTCTACATCGCCGTGCCGGTGGAGGACTATCCCCAGCTGTTCAACGCGGGCGTGTTCAACGAGACCGCCCAAAAGCTGGCCGAGGCCCAGGGCGCCTATCAGGAGGACGGCATGACGCTGATGTCCTATGAGCATATCGCCGGGGAGCTGGCCCTGCACGCCGCTGTTTACGCGGTCACCTATTTGGTGGGCGCGGACCGGGACGGCAGCCCGCTGCACACCTATTACGACATGGCCCGCACGGCGGAATTGAATGTGGATGAGCACCGCGCCCCTTCCGGGCTGCTGGAGCTGATCGGCAGGATCGTCACCTTCTTCAACCGCGTCGCGGCTTTCTTTGCGGGTATCCGTCCGTTCTGATGGGAGGAACCATGCTGCAGGGAAAAAGAAAAGCGCTCACGTTCAGCTACGACGACGGCGTCACCCAGGACCGTCGGCTGATCCGCCTGCTGGATCAATACGGCCTGAAGGCCACGTTTAATATCAATTCGGAACTGCTGGGGCATGACGGCAGCCTGCTGCGGGAGGGCGTGACCGTCTCCCACGTCAAAGTGCCGCCGGAGGAGGCCGCCGACCTGTACCGGGGGCATGAGATCGCCGCCCACACCCTGACCCACCCCAACCTGACGCACGTGCCCGAGGAGGCGGAGATCATCCGCCAGACGGAGGAGGACCGGAAGAACCTTTCCGCGCTGGCGGGCTACGAGGTGCGCGGCATGGCCTACCCGGGCGGCGGCGTGAATTACACCGAAGCCATCGCGGAGATCATCCGCCGCCATACCGGCGTGCAATACGCCCGCACCACGGTCTGCACCGGCTCCTTTGCCTGGCCCAGGGACCTGCTGATCCTCCATCCCACGGCCTTCCACAAGGATTTTGACCGGCTGTTTTCGCTGGGGGAGGAATTTCTGCGGGCGGAACCGGAGGAACCGCTCCTGTTCTACGTGTGGGGCCACAGCTATGAATTCGATATCGACGATTCCTGGGGCCGGTTTGAGGAATTCTGCCGGATGATGGCCGGGCGCGACGATATCTTCTACGGCACCAACGGGCAGATCTTGCTGTGAGCTTACGCAAAATGGGGGAAAACCCCTTGCAGCACGGCGCCTCGCGCCGTTAATCCCGGCATATACAATTGTGAAAAACATTGGTTTTCTGCCCCTATACCGCAATACCAAAAAAGGAAACAGCATTATGATTTACAAACCCTTTCAGAATCTTCAGTTGTCCGCGCTGGGGCTGGGCTGCATGCGCCTGCCCGTGATCGGCGGGGACGACGCCCGTGTGGATGAGGCGGCGACCGCCGCCATGCTGCGCACCGCCCTGGAGGGCGGCGTCAACTACATCGATACCGCCTACGGCTACCACAGCGGCAACTCCGAGCGCACGCTGGGCAAGCTGCTGCAAAGCTATCCCCGTGACAGCTTTTACCTGGCAACCAAATTCCCGGGGTACGACCCCGCCAACTGGCCCCATGTGAAGGAGATCTTCGCCGAGCAGCTGGAACGGCTGCGGGTGGACTATTTTGATTTCTACCTGTTCCACAACGTGTGTGAGATGAATATCGACGCGTATCTGGACCCGAAATACGGCGTTTTTGACTACCTGAAGGCGCAGAAGGCCGCCGGAAGGATCCGCCACCTGGGCTTTTCCGCCCACGGGGCGCTGCCGGTGATGAAGCGTTTTCTGGAGGCCTACGGCAAGGACATGGAGTTCTGCCAGATCCAGCTGAACTACTGGGACTGGGATTTTCAGGACGCGAAGGCCAAGGTGGCGCTGCTGGAGGAATACGGCATCCCCGTGTGGGTGATGGAGCCCCTGCGCGGCGGCAAGCTGGCGTCGCTCTCCCCGGAGTACGCGGCCCGGCTGAAGGCGTTCCGCCCGGAGGAGACCCCGGCGGGCTGGGCCTTCCGTTTTCTGCAGGCCATCCCCTCCGTCACCGTGGTGCTCTCCGGCATGAGCACCATGGAGCAGCTGAAGGAGAATCTGGCGGTCTTTTCGGAGGATAAGCCCGTGAACGAAGCGGAGCGCGAGGCCCTGCTGCGGATCGCGGCGGAATCCCTGAAGGACGGCGTGCTGCCCTGCACCGC
>CAMJYF010000388.1 GCA_946409885.1 uncultured Clostridia bacterium
CCTGTGGGCAGCCGCGCTACCCTTGTGGGGCAGATTTCGCGCAGCCGGTAACAGCGCGACAAATCCCCTTTTACCGAAATGGGAAAGTTGAGCGACTGGCGACTCACGACTCACGACTCACGACTCACGACTTGTGACTCACGACCGATACGTCCCATCCTTTTCACCGTGGCAAGTCCATGATGGCTTCGGCGATCTGTTTGAAGACGGGGGCGCAGTCCACGGCGGCGGAGCGGCCGTACTCGTTGAACACCACCACCGTGTAGCGGGGGTCGGTATAGGGGAAGTACCCGGCGAACCAGGTACACAGCTGCTCGGCGCCGTCCTCCCCGTAGCGGCCGGTCTGGGCGGTGGCGGTCTTTCCGGCGGCGGTGGTGTTGGCGGGACGCCCTCCGGCGGCGGTCCCGCCGATCATGTTGCGGTACAGGGCGCGGCCGATGGCCCGGCAGTGGTCCCCGCTCAGGGCCCGGTATTCCTCCGTATCCGGCAGAAAATAGCCGTAGGCCTTTCCGTCGTCGCCGATCAGCTCCTTCAGCACGTAGGGCGCTTTGTAAATGCCGCCGTTGGCCAGGGCGGAATAGGCCGCCGCCAGCTGCACGGGGGTGACCAGCAGCTCCCCCTGCCCAAAGCAGAGGTTGGCCAGCTGCGCGTCGCTGCGGATCTCTTCGCTGGCGGGCAGCCAGCCCCGCCGGGAGCCGTCCCCCGGGAACAGACCGCATTCCCGGCCGAAGCCGAAGGCCGCGCAGGTGTTGATCACCTGCTCCGCGCCCACCGCCAGCCCCAGCCGGATGAAATAGCAGTTGCAGGAGTTGGCGATGGCCTCGTTGAGGGTCTCGCCCCCGTGGACGTTGCCGTTGAAGCAGCGGAACTGCCGCCCCCCGGCGGCAGTGGTCCCCTTGCAGTCGTAGATATCGCTCAGGTTCATGCCCGCCTCCAGCGCGGCCGCCGCGATGAAGGGCTTGAAGACGGAACCGGCGGGGTAGGCGTTCACCGCCCGGTTGAGAAAGGGCAGGGCTTCGTCCGTCAGGGAGGGCTTCAGATTGGCGGGGTCGTAGACCGGCACGCTGGCCACGGCCAGCAGCTCCCCGCTGCGGCAGTCCTGCACCACCGCCGCGCCCTTTGTGACGGAGGACGCGGCCAGGGCCTGCTCCACGATGCGCTGCACGCCGCTGTCGATGGTCAGCTTGACCCCGGCGGGGGAGTGGTAGTTGTCCGAAACGATCCTGATCCCGTCCCCGGCCAGGGCCTGTCCCCGGGCGTCCCGGGTCACCTCCGCGTAAAGCCGGCCGGCGGCCTGCCGCAGCACGTCGTCAAAGGCCGCCTCCAGGCCGCACACGCCCTTGCCGTCGCCGTCGGTGTAGCCCAGCAGGTGGCGGCACAGGCCGGCGCCCTCCCGGGTGACCAGCGTCACGTTTTTCGCGCAGGCGCTTTCGGGGATCTCTGTCTCCGTGGCCCGCACGATCACCGACCCGGCGCGGATCTGTTTCAGCTCGTCCGTGCCGCCCAGCAGCGCGTTGACCGCGGGCAGCGTGGCGTCGCAGCACAGCACCACGGCGGCGTGCTTTTCGCCGGTGTTCACCAGCGGCAGGCCGTTGCGGTCGTAAAAAAAGCCCCGGGTCTCCCCCAGCAGCACTTTGCCGGTGTTCTTCTCGGCGGCGGTATCGGCTGTGGCCCCGGTCATGATGCCCGCCAGCCGGACGGTCAGCCCCGCGAAGGCGGCGCAGATGACGGCGAACAACGCCACCACCCGCCGGTTCCAGACGCCCGGTCGCCGCCGCGCGGGTACGTTTCGTTTTTTCATGATCGTATCGCCCCTGTTTTTTTGCGGTTTGATGTATCTGCACAAATTGGCGGTTTGTCGATGTTTGGTTTTATGAATGAACCTTGCCCATTGCGGTAGCGCGGCTGCCCACAGCCGCCCCGGCGTTAGCCGGTTCGTAACGAAAGTTGCATTAAGAACGTGCGATTTGCTTGTTTTGTTTATTATGAAATGTTGTTTATGCCAAGAACCGCCTGCGGCGGGGCGGCTGTGGGCAGCCGCGCTACCGGATGGGGTAGGTTTTCGCACAGCCGGGAACAAATCGACAAATCCCTCTTTGCCGTTGTGCGTCTTCCGGTAGTCTTGACCGGCGGCGGGCGGATGATACAGAAAAAAAGATAAAAACTACGGCGGAAACGGTTGACTTGTTCATATTTGAGGCGTAAAATAGTAGCATCCCCAAGGAATCTCTATAAAAAGGAAGGTTTCCCATGGTAAGGGCCAGGATCAAGCATGTGGAGGATCGGTCGATCGCCTCCCGGGGGGCTGCCCGGTTCCTGTTCTATCTGGCGCAGTTCACCTGGGGGCTGCCGGTCAACCTGATCGGCGGGATCGTTTATTTGATCTTTTACCCGAAATGCCGCCATGAGCGGTTCAAAAACGCCTTCATCACCTATATCCCCGGCAACTGGGGCGGCCTGTCCCTGGGGCTGTTCATCTTTATTGCCGAGGGCAAAAGCGAGGGCTGGACCCGCAACACCCGCATCCACGAATACGGCCACACCATCCAGTGCCTGCTGCTGGGGCCGCTGTATTGGTTCGTGATCGGCATCCCCTCCGCCGTGTGGTGCAATTTTTTTGAGGGCTACCGGAAGAAAAAGGGCGTCTCCTATTATAAGCTCTACTGCGAAAGCTGGGCCAACAGGTGGGGGAGCCGATGGAGCGGGATGAAACAATATGGCGTAAAATAGCCGTTGCTTCACATACACTTTTAAGAAAGAGGGAAAAACTAATGAA
>CAMJYF010000389.1 GCA_946409885.1 uncultured Clostridia bacterium
GTGGCCGCCGGTTCTTTCTCCAAGCGCGTCGGCTGCCCCGAGGGCACCGAGCTCAAGACCACGATCCTTGAGTATTGCTACAAGGACGACGAGCTGGGCGATCCCATGGTCAACGATTATCACATTCTCGCCATGGGCTGGGCCACCAGGGAAGAGCTGGATACCATTGCCGACTACACCTTCCGCATCAACGAGTTCCTGAAGGCCTTCTTCAAGAAGATCAACGTGGACCTGATCGACTTCAAGATCGAGTTCGGCAGAACCCCCGACGGCAAGATCATTCTGGCGGACGAGATCTCTCCCGATACCTGCCGGTTCTGGGATTCCACCACCCATGAGAAGCTGGACAAGGACCGCTTCCGCCGCGACCTGGGCAACGTAGAGGACGCCTACGCGGAAATGATGAAGCGCATTTTCGGTTGATTATAAAAGGGGACTGCCGCGTTCAGTCCCCTCTTCTGTTTAAACGACAGGGATTTGTCGGGGCAATGCAGCACGGCGCCTTGCGCCGTTAAGGCGCGCCGCAGGCGTAAAATCGGTAGCGCGGCTGCCCACAGCCGCTCGCAATGCGATTCCGATAGAAAAACGTTCAGCAGCAGGAATGGTAGCCTGAGAAAGTTGTTTTCCCTCGGTACCGCCTGCGGCGGGGCGGCTGTGGGCAGCCGCGCTACCACCATGTGCAAGGTTCACGCATAATACCTAACAGCTCGGCAACCCTCCAATTCGCAGGTGCAATCTTCATTTTTTTTTGAAAGGCTGATGTCGTATGCCGAGAAAGAGCAGAAACACCAAAACAAAGATCGTCTCCGCCGCATGGGAGCTGTTTTACCGCAACGGCTACGACGACACCACGGTGGACGACATCGTGGAACTGTCCGGCACCTCCAAGGGGTCGTTCTATCACTATTTTGAAAGCAAGGACGCGCTGCTCAACTCGCTGGCCTATCTGTTTGACGATAAATATGAGGAGCTGACGGATCAGATCCCCGAGGACATGCACAGCTTTGACGTGCTGCTGTTCCTGAACCGGGAACTCTTCGACCTGATCGACAACAAGATCGACCAGAATCTGATCGGCAAGCTCTATTCCACCCAGCTCATGAAAAAAGGGGAGAAGAGCTTGCTGGACAACGACCGGTATTATTATAAGCTGCTGCGGCGTATCGTCACCCGGGGACAGGAGAAGGGGGAGTTGACGGAACAGATGACCGTCAACGAGATCGTCCGCCTCTACGCCATGTGTGAGCGGGCGCTGATCATCGAGTGGTGCCTGTGCAACTGGTCCTTTTCCTTGAAAAATTTTTCCGAGCGCAGCCTGCCGATGCTGCTGAACGGAATAAAAAAATAAGTTTATTTTTTCGTTTACTTTCCGTTCTGTAATCCGGTCTAATTAAAATATCGTTAATTTTACGGCAAGTACAGGCAATCAACAACATCATCTTCTTCTATAGCGTCTATACTTCATTCTGTGTTGCAGTCTCTTTTTCTTTGTGGTATACTTCCCTTGTTATTCCTGAAGAGAAAGAGGTATTTTTATGAGTTCCAACACCGTTCTGATGATCGCCGCCATCGTCATTTACCTGGCGTTTATGATCTGCGTGGGCGTCGTCACCTCCAAAAAGAACAAAAGCAGCGACGATTTCTATCTGGGCGGCCGCAAGCTGGGCCCCTTTGTCACCGCCATGAGCGCGGAGGCTTCGGACATGAGCGGCTGGCTGCTGATGGGCCTGCCGGGCCTTGCCCTGATGACCGGCCTTGCGGAAGCCGTCTGGACCGCCGTGGGCCTTGCCATCGGCACCTACATCAACTGGCTGGTGGTGGCGAAGCGGCTGCGGCTGTATTCCGAAAAGATCAACGCGGTCACGCTGCCGGAATTCTTCTCCAAGCGGTTCGGCGACGGCAGCAACATCCTTTCGGTGATCGCCGCGCTGATCATCATCATCTTCTTCATTCCCTATACCGCCTCCGGCTTTTCCGCCTGCGGCAAGCTGTTCGGCACCCTTTTCGGCATGGATTATCATCTGGCCATGATCCTCTCCGCCGCTGTCATCGTGGTCTACTGCACGCTGGGCGGCTTCCTGGCGGCCTCCACCACCGACTTTGTGCAGTCCATCGTTATGACCATTGCGCTGATCACAGTGGTGGGCCTTGGCGCCGGCGCCGTCAACGGGTTCGGCGCCGTGTTTGACAACGTGAAAGCCTTTGACGGCTATCTGGACGTCTTCAAGGGCTACAGCGTGGCGGACGGCACGGTGGGTTCCTACGGCGCGCTGCCGGTGGCCTCCACCCTGGCGTGGGGCCTCGGCTACTTCGGCATGCCCCACATTCTGCTGCGCTTTATGGCCATCGACGACCCCAACAAGCTGAAGACCTCCCGCCGGGTGGCCAGCGTCTGGGTGGTCATCTCCATGGGCGTGGCCATCCTCATCGGCGTGGTGGGCTACTCCCTGATGAAGGAGGGCATTGTGCCTGCCTATGAAAGCGCCTCCGCCGCCGAGACGATTATTGTGGATATCTCCAAATACATCTCCGGGAAGAACGCGTTCTTCGCCTTCCTGGCCGGTGTCTTCCTGTCCGGCATTCTGGCTTCCACCATGTCCACGGCGGATTCCCAGCTGATTGCCGCCTCCTCCAGCGTACTCTTGAATGACTCAATCAGGTGATGCGGGAGTTTCCGGATGAATCCGACCGTATCGGTCAGTAAAATCTCCGTACCGCCCGGAAGCTTCAGTGCGCGCGTCGTAGGATCGAGTGTGGCAAACAGCGCA
>CAMJYF010000390.1 GCA_946409885.1 uncultured Clostridia bacterium
ACATGTTCAAATAAGGATCCCGATTCGATCCCGAACGGATAGGTTCCGGAAGGAACAACCCACACAGCAACCCGCCCCCGCGCAGTAATGCGCGGGGGCATTTTTGCGCTCCGTATGAAAGAAGAAGGGAGAGCAAAATGCAACATGATATTCAATAGTGTTGAAATCATATTGCAATCAGCAAGAAAATAATGTATACTATTGCTGATTAAAAGAAAGTGAGGAAACGGCATGGCGCAGGCGAAAGAAAAACAACCGCTGCAACAGAAACTCGCGGACTTGATCCTGGGCGTAAAAACCAACTGGAAGGTCCCCAAACCGGGGGAGTATACCAGCCTGAAGGAGTTCATGTTCTACTGCCTCGGCATTATGGGCGTTTGCGCGTTCACGTTCATCTGCAGTGATACGGTCTCCTTTACCGCCACCTACCTGTGCGGTTCCATCTTTGAGATCCAGCTGATGGATTTCACTATCATCACCTTTATCTCGCTGGCAGTCAAATATGCCACCCTTTACATCGAATCCATCTCCATGACCATTTTTGAAAACCTGGGCCATCTGGAGGGAAAGAAAAAGCGCACGGCCATCATCGCTTACGTGGCCTGTGCGCTGGTGGGCGTGGTGTTCTATCTGATTCCCTCCGCTCCCTTTGAGTTCATCATCAAGGGCTTTCCCAAGCTGATCGGCAACATTCTGGTCATCATGGGTGTGGGCGGTCTGGTGAACTGGTTCCTGCGGGCGAAATTCTGCCAAAAATACGGCCGGTATAAGCCCTTTCTGGTGACCTACGGCATCCCCATCTCCATCATCACCTGCGTCATCCCCTTCATCCCCACCACGCTGGAATACACCACCCGTCTGGTGGTGCTGCACTTCCTGTTTACCCTGCGGGACCGCTTTGCCGCCATCCACTACAACAACCCCAAGGCGGTGGTTGCCCTCATCACACCCAATACGGTGGAGCGGCAGAAGTACCACTCCATCGGCGCCATCTTCCTGGGTTTCCTGCGGTCCATCTTCCGCATTGTGTTCCCCATCATGATCCGCTCCACCGGCGGCCTGCTGGATATCCGCTCCTATCAGTTCTTTGTGCCCATCCTCTGCGTCTTCGGCTTCGGCATGGCGTTCTTTACCATGGGCATCAAGGAGCGTGTGGCGGCGGGGACCGCTTCCGCGCCCAAGGTGGAATTCGGCAAGAGCTCCAAAGCGCTGCTGAAGAACAAGTATTTCTGGATCGTCAACATCGCGGCGGTGTTCGGCCTATGGAACGCCATCGCGGACGGCGTTATCAACTACACGCTGGTCTATTCCCTGCGCATCGAATGGATCACCGGCCTGGTCAGCATCGTGGGCATCACCAGCGTGGTGGGCAACCTGGCCATGCCGGCGCTGGTGCGGCGGTTTGAAAAGCGCAACATCATCCTGTGCATGAGGGCCATCTGGATTCTGGTGACGGCGGGTTATCTGCTGGGCCTGAACAACGGCAACAGCGTGCCCATTCTCATGTTCTTTATCTTCCTGCGCAGCGCCATTTCGGCGGGTTGCGGTGGTCTGACGGACGGCCTGAACGCTGACATTCTGGACTACCACCAGTGGAAGACCGGTGAGCGGGCGGACAACATGATCGGCATTTTCGGCTGGTTCACCACGCCTATCGGCACACTGCTGGGGCTGGTCGCCCCCGCGCTGCTGAAATACGCCGGCTTCACCTCCGACTGGGACGTGCTTTTCGACAGCACCGTGTTCAGCAGCGTCATGCACATATACGTCTATCTGGGCATTGTCGGCCTGATTCTGGCCACGCTGCCCTTCATCGGGTATGATCTTACCCGGGAGATGCACGACAAGTGCGTGAAAGAGATCGCCGAGCGGGAGGCGAAAGCCGCCGGTGCGGTGCTGACGGAAAGCGAGGTGGCCGCGCAATGAAAAAACTGACAGCGCTGGCGGTGTTGCTGCTGGCCGTTATGGCGTTTTCCTCCTGCGCCAAAAAGCAGGACGGCATGAACTACAAAGCGGTGGAGGGCGGTCTGGCCATCACCGGCTATACGGATAAAACCACGGTGACGGAGCTGACCGTGCCGGATGAGATCGGCGGCGTGCCGGTGGTGCGCATTGAGGATTTCGGCATCTGCAACGCGGAAAGCCTGAAAAAGATCGTCATCGGCAAAAACGTGTCCTCCATCGGCGGCTGGGCCATGACCAACAACCAGCATCTGGCGGCCTTTGAGGTGGACCCGGCCAACGAGTACTTTAAAGCGGAGGACGGGGTGCTGTTTTCCAAGGACGGCAAAACGCTGTATTACTACCCCTGCGGCCGGAACATCACCTTCGATAAATACGGCCGTACGGAGGATACCACCGAGTACCGCATCCCGGACGGGGTGGAGACCGTCGCCACCAAGGCCTTCTACAAGTGCTACTATGTGGACGTGACCTACATCCCCGATTCCGTCACCCGCATCGAGGAGAAGGCCTTCCACCGGGCGAGCGCCCTGTCGGGGCTGACGCTGCCCGCCCATCTGGAATACATCGGCAAGGACGCCTTCGCCTACGCCTTCGGCGCTTCCGAGGACCGGGAGAAGCTGGATATCACCATCCCCGCCACCATCAAAGAGATCGGTGAGTACGCCTTCTTCAACTGCGACGGCGTCGCCTCCATCCACGTGCTGGCCAAAAAGGACGAAGTAACGCTGGGCAACAAGTGGGAACCCACCGCCAAGGGCAAAATCATCGAGGAATGCGTCATCACCTTCGCGGAGTGACGCG
>CAMJYF010000391.1 GCA_946409885.1 uncultured Clostridia bacterium
CGCCGGTGCCAAGGCCGTTGCCGTAGGCCACGGTGTCGCCGGTGCTCTCCTGATGGGCGGTGACGGGATGATCGTAGGGATCGTATTTGTTCATGTATTCCGCTACATATTTGTAGGGATTGTTTACGGCGTTCCATTTGGAGGTTTCATCCTGATAAGGATCGTTGTCGACCTCCTGTCCCAAAGTCCAGATAACGGGATATGCGCTGTAGCGGGCGACCCAGTAACGTGAAAGCTCGGCAAGGTACGCCTTCGCCTCATCGGAAACGTCGGGCATGGTGACTCTTTTGGTCCCGAGCATGCCCCTGAGCTTCGGCTCGGTCCATCCGCCGTGATTCTCGATGAGAAGGCTCATTCCGGAAAGCGGCCAGAAGAACTGCGAGTTTGCGTGCGTAAGACCTGCCTCTGCGATGATCGCGAACTTCTCGTCCAGCGCTTTGAAATCCTCCAGACAGCTGTCGTCGACATTTACTGTGACAGCGTTGTTCATGGCGCAGTCAAGCGGCTCTGACTGATAGACTGTGAAGCCCTGCCCGGCACGCTTCGCGCTGATAACAGATACCACATCTGCAGGCTCATTCATAAGCCCCCAGTGCGTGTCGCCGAGATAACAGAACGGAGTGCCGTCCTCATAGGTCAGGTATTTCTGTCCGTAGCGGGTGGTGACAAAGCCGTGCTTGTATATTTCAAGGTCGCCGCTGTAGGCTTTGCAGTCCACCGTCGCCGTACGGCCGTGCAGCGCTGCATTGTCCTTGTCGGAACAGACGGTCATGCACTGCCACGCACCAACAGCCGGGCAGACGAAGCGCACCCGCCAGGTATTGCCGCCGTCCCAGAAGCCGGGCACGGTGTAGACGCGGCCGTTGCCGGACAGCTGCAGATCCAGCGTTACGTCGTTGAAGGGATCGGCGTAGGTCTTGTCGCTTTCATAGACCAGCTCCACCGCCCGCCAGGTTTCGGCGGTAAGGGTCTGTTCCGCCGCGCCGGTGAACAGCGGAGCGTTACTGGCCTGTCCTGCCGCGTCGCGGGGCTTTGCCTTTTGAATGCGGGATTCATCGGTAAAGGTGACCAGCTTCAGCAGCCGGCCCAGCACGCTGCCCAGGGCGCCGCCCACCCGTTCCAGGCTCAGAACGGCGGCGGAGGGTTCCCCGGCGGCCGCGTCCGCTTCGGCGGCGCTTGCGTACGGCGCCGCGCCCAGCAGCAGCACGGCGGAAAGTAACAGTGCGATCAGTCGTTTCAGTTTCATTTGGATTTCCCCTTTATTTCTTTATGTTTTTATGTTTTATTTTTTCTGTATCAGCAGCGCCAGATCCGTGGCGGCGGGCCGCGTTCCGGCAAACCAGGTGCCGATGGCGGAGGCGGTGAAGGAACCCTCCGCGATATATTCGCCGGAGACGGGATCGAACCACCGGTAGGTGTATTCCGCCAGCGGGATCAGGCTGCCCACGGTGCCGGTCAGCACGCCGCCGTACCGTTCGGTGTTGCTCCGCTCGGCCACCGACGGATCGGAGAAGGAATAGAAGTACACCACCATTTCCGTGTTGGCCCGGTTGCTGGCGCAGTAGGCGTACACGTGGGAGGCGGGCACAAAGTAGGCCCAGTTGTTGAAGCGCGGCGCCAGCTCGTACCAGGCGATATCCTCAAAAAAGCGGCGCATATGGCCCACCTGGTAGGTGGAGGCGTATTCCATGGCGTCCTGCCAGTGGACGGCCACCTTTTCCGCCGCGGTGACGGTATCCACACCGTCGTCGGAATCCGGTTCCGGGTTGAAGCTTTCGGTGTAGTACCAGGTGCCCTGGCCGCCCCAGCCGTAGCCGAACAGGCCGTTCAGGTAAGAGGCCCAGCCCTGCATACGGGCGCCGAAATCCTTGGTCCAGTAATAGCAGTAGCGGCTCTCGTAATTCACCACCGGCTTGCCCTGCCCGTTGTACCAGTAGTCCTTGGAGGAGACGCAGTCGTCCCGCCCGGTGAGCTTAGGGCTCCACTGGGCCGCGTACATGGTGTGGGCGGGCACCTTGCGGAAGGCGGAGGGCGAACCGTTGAGATAGTAGATCATGTTCACCTCGCCCTTGCCCTCGCCGCCGCCGTAGGCCACGGTGTTGCCGGTGCTCTCCTGATGGGCGGTGACAGGCTGGTCGTAGGGATCGTACTTCGCCATGTATTCCGCCACGAACCGGTAGGGGTGGTTCAGGCTGTTCCACTCGCCCTTGCTGTATTCCGCGTCGTAAAAATCGTTGTCCACTTCCTGCCCCAGCGTCCAGATCACCGGGTAGGCGCCGAAGCGGGCCACCCAGTAGCGGGAGAGGGCCTCCAGATAGGCCTTCGTCTGATCGGAGATCTCACAGGCGGCGGTCTTTTTGCCCAGCACCCGGCCGGTGAGGACCGTATCGGAATAGCCGCCGTGCTTTTCGATCAGCGCGTTCATGGAGGGCGGGAAGAAAAACTGCGCGTTGGCGTGGACAAGGCCGTTTTCCGCGATGACGGCGTAACGCTCGTCCAGCATATGCAGGCCCGCGATATCCTTTTCCGTCACGCCGTCGGTCAGGTCGTAGTCCG
Organism: uncultured Clostridia bacterium; assembly: GCA_946409885.1. Lineage (GTDB taxonomy): Bacteria > Bacillota > Clostridia > Oscillospirales > Acutalibacteraceae > RUG806. The sequence continues at coordinate 2,557 of CAMJYF010000391.1, forward strand.
GGGTAAAATCGCCGTTGGGCTCGCTCTGCCACACGGTAAAGCCCTGTGAGGCGCGTTTTTCGCTGACGGCGGCCACCACGTTGAGGGGTTCGCTGCCAAAGTTCCAGTGGGTATCGCCCAGGTAGAAAAACGGCGCGCCGTCGTCGTAGGTCAGGTATTTTTCGCCGTAGCGGGTGGTGACGAAGCCGTGCTGATAGACGGCCAGGTCGC
>CAMJYF010000392.1 GCA_946409885.1 uncultured Clostridia bacterium
CGTACAGCGGCACGTGATAGCGCAGCGCTTTTGAGGCGTCGATGCGGGATTGGAAGCCGTCGATCTTTGAGTTGTACTGGTGCAGCTGGTAGACCACGTCCGTCCAGCCCATTTTGGCGGGGCTCGGCAGCTTGCCGATGTCCCAGGTGCCCATCATGCAGACCACTCTCGCCGGGTCCTTGGCCCGGATGGCCTTGTAGGCTGCGTCGTACCAGGCGTTCAGGGTCTTATAGTCCCGTTCAAAGCGGGGCACGTCGCACAGGGGCTCGTTCAGCAGGTCGAACATGGCAATGGCCGGGTCGCCCGCGTAGCGCTCCGAAAGCAGGGACCAGATCTCCGTGGCCTGCGCCCGGAAGGCCTCTCCTTCGGCGGTCTTGTCATAGAAGTGACAGTTGCCCTTCTGCCCACAGTGGTCCTGCGCCCCCTGGCAGCCGTTGGCCCCGTGGAAATCGAGGATGGCGTACAGGCCGTACCGGCGGCACATCTCTACCGCCCAGTCCAGGCGGGAGAAATCCTTTTCGCCCGCGTCGTTCAGGATCCACGTGCCGTTGTCGTCGCTCTGGAAGTTGCGGTACCAGAAGGGGATGCGCACGCAGTTGAAGCCCATGGCCGCGATCTGCGCAAAGTCGTATTCCGTGATCCAGTTGTCCCAGTAGATGTTGTAAAGTTCATAAGCCCTCTGCGTGCCGAAGCGGGCGATCAGCGTTTCCAGCGTCCAGTGGTCGCCCCGCTTGCCGTTGTCGGCTGGGCAGAACCAGTCCTCCTGGATCAGCCAGCCGCCCAGGTTCACGCCCCGCAGGCGCACTTCCTCGCCGTTGGCGTTTACCAGCGTTTCCCCCTGGGTATGCAGGGCGTCGGCGGCGGTGATTCCCGACGCGGGGCTTTCCGCGAAGGCCAGCGCGCCCGCGGAAAACAGCAGAACGGCGGATAAGAACAGTGATAACAGCTTTTTCATGGGGATCTTCCTCCTTGCAATAAAGACGTGGGCCAGTTTGCTTCGCCCGGCAGGCCGGGAAAGGCGAACAAACCCGTCGTGCGTTCTCTTACGCTCCCACCCGGAAGGGGATGCCGTTTTCCGCGGCGTACTGCTGGGCGAGGGAGTCGTTTTCTCCGTGCAGGGTCAGCCTGCCGCATTTACCGAAGGCGTTGTAGCCGATGGACGTTACCCCGGCGGGAATGTAGACGTAAGAAAGGCTGTCGCACTGGGCAAAGCAGTATTCCTCCAGCGTTTCCGTCGATGCCGGCAGGGTGACCTTCCGCAGGCAGGGGCAGTGCTCAAAGGCGTACCGGCCGATGGTGCGGACGTGGCTGCCGAAGACCACCTCCGTCAGCGCCAGGCAGCCGTTGAACGCCACCGCCGGGATCTCCTCCAGCGCGTCCGGCAGCGCCACGGTCGTCAGGAACGAACAGTCCCGGAAGGCGTTGGCCTCCATGTACTTCAACCGGCGGCCGAAGCTGACACTGCGCAGGTTGGAAAGGTCCTCAAAGGCGCGTTCCATAATGTATTCCACGCTGTCCGGTATCACCACGCTGCGCAGGGTGGCGGCGATCTTTCCGGCCGCGTCATAGTTCTGGTAGGGCAGGATGCTGTAAATGGCGGTGACGGTATGCCCCTCCACCTCGGAAGGGATCACAACGTCCCGGGCGGAAACGTCCTCCAGCGCGTTGATCCGCGCCGTGTTGTTCCTGAACAGGGCCACGGTGAACCCGTTGGCGGAGACGACCTTCTCCACGTTGTCCCGGGCGGCCAGCGCCTCCGGGGACCAGCTGTAGGGCTCCGGGTCCTCATCCATACAGTAGAGGTAATAGTCCTGATATTCCTGCGCGGAGGAAAAAACGTAAGCCGCCGCGTCCGGGCCCTCCGGCGCGGGCTGGCTGGGATGCCCGTTCAGCAGCGCGAAAAGCGAAAGGAGGTAGGCGATGATGCGTTTGATAAGGAGAAACAACGGGTTGTTCATAATAGATCCTTTCTTGATGACATGATTTTGAAAACAGAATTAACGGCGCAAGGCGCCGTGCTGTATCAGCGCGACTTACAGCAGATTACCCGTCAGCAGCTTGCGGATCCAATCCTGAATGGTGGTGATGATGGCGCGGAATTTGGCCAGCAGCATCTGGAAGCGCAGGCTCAGCGGGCCCTCGCTGTTCACCATGCCGAAGGACTTCAGCGCCGCCTCGTCCACCGCGCCGCGGGCGTAGAGGGCCACGTAATCGGCAAAGGGGGTGCGGGTGAACTCGCCCCCGTCGGTGCGCAGGCACTCGCCCCACTTGCGAGCGATGGTCTCATAGCTGTCGTTGACGAAGTCGATCTTTTCGATGGAGGAGGAGCCGTAGAGGAACCAGGGGGATTTCTCCGCCCCGTCGTAGGCGCCCTTGTAGGTCCAGGTGGTCCAGCTCAGGCCCTTCTGGTTGTACAGCGACAGGATATAGTCGAAGGTGGCCGCGCCGCGGGGGTAGAACTCTCCGATGAGGAAGGGGCTGTTGTAACCTGCCTGCTCGATCTCTTTCACCTTGTTCAGCACCTGCGGGTTGGAAACGTCGTACAGATGCTCCTGATAGACGATGTTTTCCCAGCCGTATACGTCAGGGGAGGGGATGGCGTTGGGGGCCCAGATGGCCTCCATGGTGATGATGTGGTTCGGGTCCGCTGCCCGCACCGCCCGGTACAGCTCGTCGGAAAAATCCCAAAAGGCCTGCTGGTAGCTGGCGTCCCGGGTGATGTTGGTGCCCAGCGGCTCGTTCATCAGGTCGTACATGGCGAC
>CAMJYF010000393.1 GCA_946409885.1 uncultured Clostridia bacterium
TACAGCTCGACAAATCCCTGTTCGCCGTTATCCCACAAAAATCCGTGAAGAAGCTTTTTTGAGAGAAGCAGAAAAGAAGCGACAGGTTCAGCAGACGGTTTCTCCCTCGGAGAGGAAGTTGTTGTTTACCGCGTCCATCAGGTCCACGTCGTAACCCTTTTCCTTCAGGTTGCTGTACACGTGGAAGTTGTTGAACCATGCGTACACGGTGCCGATGGCGGCGGAAATAAAGCCCATGATCTTGCGGAAGAGGTTGATGGTCTTGGGTGAAAAGTCGTCTGTCTTTTCCAACGTGTAGCTGGCGAACAGCTCCCCGGTGCCGAAATCGTAGGTGCGGACGGTGATGGCGTTTTTGGAAAAATCAACGATGTTGTACAGCGTCCGGGTCAGGTCCTCCGTCAGGCCGATGGCCACCTTGTCGCTGAAGGCGGGTTCCTCCCCGCGGGGGCGGGTGAGGGAGGTGGAGACCATATACACCGTGCCGGGGGCGTTGGTGACCGTGCCGCCGTTTTCCACCGCCATGGTACCCTTGCCGTTGTACAGCACGTTGGTAACGCTGTAATAGTGGCTGTGGCCCAGCAGGGCCAGGTCGATGTTGAACTCGTCGAACAGCGGCGACCACAGCAGGCGCATCAGCTTTGTCTCGCTCTCCCGGTGGGGGATGGCGGAGGAATACAGGTCGTGGTGCATCACCGCCACGCGCCAGCGGGCGTTGGGGTGGGAGCGCACCGCCGCCTTCATGGCTGCCCGGTGGTCCGCGCCGCTGCCGGAGTTGGAATCCAGGAACAGGAACAGCACGTCGTTCTGCGCGAACCAGTAGTCGCCGGTCTGGTAGTCGCTGACGAACTTCACCGATTCGTTGGGCAGGTTTTTAAAGTATTTGTAGTCCACGCCCTTGCGGTCATGGTTGCCCATGGTCAGCGCGAAGGTGAGGGACTTTTGCGCCTGCCCGGCGGTCATGGCCACGTATTCGGACCGCAGGCCGCTGCTGGCCTGATCGCCCGCGGAGAGAATGTAGCTCAGGTCCGCCTTGGTTTGCGCCTGGGTGACCACCTCGTTGAATTTCAGCGCCGTGCGGGACAGCTCCGCCGGGTCCTCCGTCTCCGAAACGTGGATATCCGTCACATACAGGGCGGAAAAGCGGTCCGCCGCCGCGGTGGAAAAGGAATATACGTCGCTGTTGACGCCGTCCGTCTGGCAGGCGTAGTAATAGGTGACGCCCGGCCGCAGGTCCGTCACGGTCACCTTGGCGGCCTTGTCCCCCTGATAGGTGCGGATGGTTTTGCCGGGGAAAGCCCTCGCGCCGGCCAGATCGGGGGAGGTGGAAAGCAACACGGCCACCTGCTCCGTCTCCGCCGGGGCGTACCAGGAGAAATTCTTCTGTGTGCCGTCGGCCCCGGGCTGGATAATGATACCGTCGTCCGCGTCCGCTTCCGAGGAAAGGTAGGCGTCCCACTCCGTCTGCGTCATGGCAAAGGACGGCGCGGCCAACGAAACCGCCAGCAGCAGCGCGGCAAGAAATACGCTGAGGATCTTTTTCATAATGGTACCTCCTAATACGTTATCAGCTCGTTGAACACCTTGATGCAGTAGTTATCCGACATGCCGGAGATGTAGTCGATGATGGCGCCGATATAGACCTCCCGGGTGGCCAGCGTGCCGTAGATCTTTTTGTTGCTGCACCGCACGGTCTGCGACGTGATGTTGTCAAAAAAGTTCATCTCCGTGTCGCAGAATTTGGAAAGCCAGCTGGCAAAGGCCCCCATCAGCTCCGGGTAGATCTCCCGGCGGCGGCGCAGCTCGGAAAGGGTGTTCTCCCCGTCGTAGGCGTCCAGCAGCACGTTGAAGATCTGGGTGATGACCACCCGGGCGTACTCGGTAAAGGGGGTCAGCCGCTTGTTTTTATAGATGTACTGATAGTTGAAATCCTTGATCTCCTTCAGCTGGTCGTAAAACCGCTGGCTGAGACACACGCCCCTTGCCGGGGAGCTGTTGGCGCACACGTCGTAGATCATGTTGTGGATGATAACGGTGGTGTTGATGGCCATTTTGTCGTAGGCCTTGGCCAGGTCCGCCAGCTGCTCCTGATTCTCCCTCGTCAGGAATTTCAGCCGGGTGGCGTCCTCGATATCCCGGCCCACGTAGGCGATCTTATCGGAGAGCTTCACCACGCAGCCCTCCCAGGTGAAGGGCTGGTACTGTCCGCTTTCGGTAAAGGTTGTCAGGTCGATGTACTCCTGCCGGGGGCGCAGGCCGTTTTCATCCACCTCCCCGCAGTGGGAGATGATGCCGTCCCGCACGGCGTAGGTCAGGTCCAGGTTGCGCTGCACCCGGTAGTCGTCTTCCAGCAGCTCGATATCATCCACAAAGTGGAGGCCGTTTTTCTCATGGAAAAAGCTCTTGCCCAGGTACTGGCGGGAGAGGGCGTCCAGCTCCCGCTCCCCCTGGTGGCCGAAGGGGGCGTGGCCCAGGTCGTGGCCGATGGCGATGGCGCGGGTCAGCTCGATGGAAAGCCCCAGCTCTTTGGCGATGGTGGTGCTGACGGATTCCACGTGGGCCACGTGCTCCATGCGGGTGCAGATGTGGTCGTTTTCAATGTTGAAAAACACCTGCGTCTTGTGCTTCAGCCGCCGGTAGGCCAGGCAGTGCAGGATGCGGGTGTAATCCCGCTCAAAGGGGTCGCGGCAGTCGTTGGCCTTCTGGTAAAGCGCCTTCTGCCGGGCGATCAGCTTTTCATAGCCGGGGTTCCCCTCCCGCGC
>CAMJYF010000394.1 GCA_946409885.1 uncultured Clostridia bacterium
TGACGGACGTGTTCGTCATCACGGATTTTACCGGCAAGGAATAGCGCCATGAAACACAATCCCCGGCTGATCAAAAGCATATTGCTCGTCCTGCTGGTGGCGCTGACGGCGCTGGCGCAGCACGCGTTTCTGCCCGCCGCGGGGGCGGCCCACACGGCGTATTTGCTGCTGTCGCTGACCACCGCCATCGCCATGCGGGAGCGGGAGACGCGGGCCGCCGTTTTCGGCCTGCTGGCGGGCGCCCTGTGGGATATCGCCTCCCCCCTGCCGGACGGGGTGCTGGCGCTGTTCTTTTTAGTGTTCGCCTGCGGGGCCAGTTTGCTTGCGCACTTTGTGTTCCGCCAGTCGCTGCTGTCGGCGGCGGTGCTGTGCGGCGGGGGCTGCGCGCTGCTGGCGCTGCTGCTGTTCGCCTTCAGCCGCGCGGGGATCGCCGCGTTTTTCCCGCTGCTGTTCGGCTCGTTCCTGCCGTGCCTTCTGCTCACGGCGATCTCCCTACCCGTCTTTTATTTCGCGGTGCGGGCCATTGACCGGAAATGGTTCGCCGCCCCAGGTAACCAGACATGAAAACCAGGCTCAACAGACGCGTCCTGCTGCTGACGCTGTTATTTGCCGCCGCCACGCTGTTTTTCTTCGGGCTGTTAGGCTATGATATGACCGCCGCCACCACCGCCGGACAGGCGGAGGACGGCCGGACCTACTCCGTGACCGTTGAGGGCACACGGGGCGACATTCTCGACGCCAACGGCAACTATCTGGTGTACAACCAGCCCGTCAACGTGCTGACGTTCGACTACCTGCAGTTCCCCACCGGTCAGCAGGACCGGAACAGGGTGATCCTGCGCCTCATCCGCTATCTGGAGGAGCAGGAGGAAACCTGGATCGACTACCTTCCCATTGAATTTGACGACAAAGGCGCCCTGCGCTTTAAAGATAAAAAGGAAAGCGAGATCCACCGGCTGAAATCAGCGGATTTTCTGGAGGTGAACGACTACGCCACCCCGCAGAACTGCTTTGACGTGCTGGCGGAAAAATACGAACTGGAGGAATTCTCCCCCGCCGACGCGCTGAAGATCGCTTCCGTCTGCTACGGCATGCAGCGGGAGGGCTTTTCCGCCCACCAGCCCTACACCTTCGCGGAGGACGTCTCCATCCGCACCGTGGCCTATATCAAAGAGAACAGCCATATCTACAAGGGCGTGGACGGCGGCGTGACCACCAAGCGGCGGTATATCGGCGACGGCACCATCGCCGCCCACATTCTGGGGGTGACCGGGGCCATCAGCGCCGAGGAATACAACGAGCAGAAGGAAAAGACCGAGGCCGCCCTGGCGGACCCGGACCTGACCCCGGCGGATAAGGACGCCATCAGCGCCCGCCGGTACTCCTTTAACGACGTGATCGGCAAAAGCGGCATAGAGGCCGTGATGGAGGAATACCTGCGGGGCTCCCGGGGGATCAAGAACATATCGTTGGAGGCGGACGGCTCCGCCACGGAAGCCTACTTCAAAGCGCCCTCGCAGGGGGATACGGTGATACTGACCATCGACCAGCACCTGCAGGAGATTGCGGACGCCTCGCTGAAAAAGCGGATTTTGGAGATCTCGGAGGAGCAGTCGGAGGCGCTGGCCATGGGGCTGACCCCCGCCGGGGCGGTGGTGGTGCAGGACGTGAACACCGGGGCCATTCTGGCCTCCTCCACCTACCCCACCTACAGCCTGACCTCTTATTATGAGGATTACCCGGAGCTGGCAAAGGACCCGGGCAAGCCCCTGTGGAACCGGGCCTTTCAGAGCGCCTACTCCCCCGGCTCCACCATGAAGCCGGTGATCGCCATCGCGGCGCTGGAGGAGGGGGCCATTGAGCCCAACGGCGGCGTATACTGCGCCGGTACCTACCAGTATTACGACGTCACCTTCGCCTGCTTCAACAACACGGAGCACGGCTACGTGACCGTGGAGACCGCCCTGGAGTATTCCTGCAACATCTTTTTCTACGAGATGGCCAAGCGCCTGGGCATTGACAAGATGAACAAATACGCCGCGCTGTTCGGACTGGGGGAAAAGACCGGCGTGGAGATCAACGAGGCCCAGGGCATTCTGGCAGGCCCCAAACGCCGTGACGAGCTGGGCCTGCGCTGGCAGTCGGGCGAAACGCTGCTGGCGGCCATCGGCCAGTCCGATAACTCCTTTACCCCCATTCAGCTGTGCAACTACTGCGCCACCATCGCCAACGGCGGCACCCGGTACGTCCCCTACCTGATCGACCGGGTGATGACGCCGGATTTCAAAGAGACCGTCTTTCTGCACCAGCCCCAGGTGGCGGCGGAGACCAATATCTCCGAACAGACGCTGGAAAAGGTAAAGCGGGGCATGTACCTGGTGGCCAACGAGGGCTCCTGCGCGGATACGCTGGGGGACCTGGCCTACCCCGTGGCCTGCAAAACGGGTACCGCGGAAAAGACCCGCATCATCGACGGCAACGTGGTGGAGGGCACCGACGGCTTTCTGATCACCTTCGGCCCCTACGAGGACGCGAAGATCGCCGTCTCCGTGGTGGTGGAAAACGCCGGCAGCGGCTCCTCCACAGCGCAGGTGGCGGCGGATATCTACGACTATTATTTTTCCACCCTGAAAAACGACAACTCCCTGCAGCAGGAGAACACGCTGCTGTGGTAAGCGCAACCCGGTAGCGCGGCACCTCAGTGCCGCTATTCACAGAAGTTACTTTTTTATAAACCTGAAATATGGATGCAAGTCT
>CAMJYF010000395.1 GCA_946409885.1 uncultured Clostridia bacterium
TACCGGTGACCTTGCCGTCCTCGGTGAGGATCTCCTTCGGGCCCCAGCCGTTGCAGATCTCGATCTTCTCTTCGAGGATCTCCGCCACCTCGTCTTTGGCGGCGGGCATTTCTTCCCGCTGCTCCAGGCACAGCATGGTGACCTTGCCTTTGGTGCAGCGCAGCGCGGTACGGGCCACGTCGGCGGCCACGTTGCCGCCGCCGACCACCACCACGTCGCCGTCGAGGGAGGCGGTGTTGCCCAGGTTCACGTCCCGCAGGAAGGCCACGCCGGACTGTACGCCCCTGGCGTCCTCGCCGGGTACGCCCGCCAGGCGGCCGCCCTGCAGGCCGATGGCGATGAAGAAGCCCTTATAGCCCTGCTTGCGCAGCTCGTCGAGGGTGATATCCTTGCCGACCTCCACGCCGCAGCGGATCTCCGCCCCCATGGCGGTGATCAGGTCGATCTCCTTTTGCAGCACGTCCTTTTCCAGACGGAAGTTGGGGATGCCGTTCATCAGCATGCCGCCGGGACGGGCCTCTTTTTCAAACACGGTGACGGGATAGCCCTCCGTGCGCAGGTACCAGGCGGCGGAAAGGCCCGCCGGGCCCGCGCCGATGACGGCGATCTTGTGGTCGTCCCACTGGTCGCCCTCGCCGTTCTCGCTCATCACCTTGAAATCCAGCGGGTTTTCCAGCTCCCACTGGGCCAGGAACTTTTTGATCTCGTCGATGGCCACGGGCTTGTCGATTTTGCCGCGGGTGCAGGCGTCCTCACAGCGGCGGTTGCACACCGCGCCGCAGACGGCCGGGAAGGGATTGTCCTGCCGGATCAGCTTGACGGCCTCGGCGTATCTCCCCTCGCCCGCCATCTTCACGTAGCCCTGCACGGCAATATGGGCCGGGCAGGCGGTTTTGCAGGGGGAGGTACCGGAATCGTAGCAGTTGATCTTGTTACTGTCCCGGTAATTCTTGTCCCAGCGGTCCTCGCCCCAGACGTGATCGTCCGGCAGGTCGTGGACGGGATATTTCACCTTGGAGCCGTCCTTTTTGCACAGCTTCTGGCCCAGCTTGGCCGCGCCGGCGGGGCAGACCTCCACGCACTTGCCGCAGGCCACACACTTTTCCGCGTCCACATGGGCGCGGTAGGCGGAACGGGACATTTTGGGGGTGTTGAACAGCTGGCTGGTGCGCAGGCCGTAGCAGGAACCGGCGGAGCAGTTGCAGATGCCCACGATCCGGTCCGCGCCGTCCAGATTGGTGATCTGGTGGACATAGCCCTTTCGCTCGCCACGCTCGATGATCTCCAGCGCCTCCTCGCGGGTGATGTACTCGGCGTCCTTGCCGGTCTCCACGAGAAATTCCGCGATATCGCCCAGGCCGATGCACATCTTGCCCTCGATATCGCCCACGCCCTCGCCGCGCACGCGCTGGGCCTTGCGGCAGGCGCAGACCATCTTGCAGAACTTGTCGTACTTGTTCAGCCAGTGGGAGAGGTGCTCCACGCTGGCGCTCTCAATTTTGGGGTCGATGGCCTTTTCCACCGGGATGACGTGCATGCCGATGCCCGCGCCGCCGGGGGGCACCAGCTTGGCGGCCAGCTCCAGCGGCTCCTGGGGGGCCAGGTTGAACATGGTGGCCACCTCGGGGTTGGTGTCCGTGAGGGTGGGATGCTCCACCATGTATTCGCCGGAGCCCACCACCCACTTGGGGATCCAGTACTGGATGTGCTGGTCGGCGTTGTCACGGTTCTGCTCGATGATGCCGATCCACAGCAGGTGGTCGATGACCTTCTGGGCCTCCTTGTCGCTCATGTGGTTCATGGCGGCCAGCTGCTGCGTGGTATAGCCCACCCGGCGGGTCTTGAAGCTGAGCATGAATTCCACTTCCTTCTTGGTGAGAAGGCGGTCCAGGATCCAGAAATCCATGTGGTTTTCCTTCATGCCGCCGGGCAGCTTGCGGGGGATGGAGTCGGTGATCATCACCGCCAGCTTTTTGACCAGCTTGGCCTTTTCCGGGTCGGAACAGTGATGACCGTCAACGGGGTAATCGCGTTCGTTGACGTGGATGTTGGGGTTGACTTCTTTTACCATAGATTAACCTCTTAAAATTAGCAATTATCAATTAGCAATTAGCAATGTCGGATGTGCTTCGCCCATACCCGATTATATAATCAAGCCCGAAGGGCTTCCGACATTGCTAATTGCACATTGCACATTGCTAATTGATAAAATTGCGGACGCAGCTGAGGCTGCGTGCTACTCAATGGGTACTTTAATTGTCACGTCGCTGGTGGGATACGCGGCGCAGGCGTGGACGTAATTGAAATCCTTGTCCGCGGCGCGGCGGCCGTCGTTTTCGGGGCAGACGTAGACGCTGCCGGAAAGGACCTTGGTACGGCAGAAGCCGCATTCGCCGCTGCGGCAGCCCGTCTCGATGCGGATGCCGGCCCGTTCCAGCGCCACGACGATACTCTCCGTGGCCTTGGCCGGGAGCACGTCCTCGTGAATACCCCGGCGGACGGTCAGCTGGAATGTCTTATCCTTCAGCTCCGTGGGATAGCCGGGGAAGGTCGTGATATCCTTGGCCTGCCCGAAGACCTCAAAGCGCACCCGGCGTTTCGGCGCGTTCAGCTTGTCAAGCTCGCCCCGCAGGAAGGTATACATGGCCTGGGGGCCGCAGATGAAATAGGTGGTATCATCGGCGGAGTATTTTTTGATGAGGTCGGCGGTCAAAAAGCCCTTTTCGCCCTGCCAGTCCGGCT
>CAMJYF010000396.1 GCA_946409885.1 uncultured Clostridia bacterium
CGTCGATGGCGGCGACCTGCCGGTCGTTGAAGATAAAGCTCTGTTTCGGGCCCTCGCCGATGCTGATATGCTCGCCGGTATTCTCCATGTGCATCTGCAGGATCGTCTTGATCTGCTTCCAGCCGGGGCCGTAGTAGGCGGCCAAAAAACCGTCCACCTCTTTCTCCATGTCGCAGTAGGGATCCTGCAGGCTCTTGGAGATCATGTAGGCGCGCAGCTCGCCGAACTCCGTGTCGCAGCTGCGGATGTAGTAATTGCCCTCTTCGTACACGCCCTTTACGTTGTTCTCATAGAATACCTGAATGTTCCGCTGGATCACGTTGAAATCCGGGAAGACGATGCAGGTATTGGAGTAGTTGGTGGTGTAATCCCACACGTAGATGCGGTCGCAGATGGCGGCCCAGTCGTGCAGGTCCTTCATCAGCGCCACATTTTCGGGGCAGGAGCGGTCGTCCAGCGCGTGCAGGAAGCAGCACTCGATGGTGCACAGCCGCACGATCACGTTATCCCTGGGGACAATGCCCGTGGGGGCCTGACGGGTATACTGATAGGCGAAGGTATCAATGGCGATGTTGTCGTAACCGGCTTCCTTTACCGCGTCCGCGATCTGGTTGACGAAGTTGATCATGGTGGCGGACTGCACGCCGCCGTGGGCGGCTTCAAAGGCCTTACAGTTCTCGCACTCGCAGTAGTGGTAGTTGTCGTTCTGCGTCACGGAGATGATCTGCACCGAGGCGTTGGGGTCGTGCCGCGCCGCCGCAATGTTCAGCACATTGCGCTTGGCGATCTCCAGCACCTCCGGGTTGGTCAGGCAGGGCTGGTCGGTGGTGCGCTCGCCGTCGTGCAGCGCCAGATATTCGGGATGGCTGTCTTTATACTTCTCCGTCTCACACAGGCCGCCCATGGTGTGGCAGAATCCGCCCAGATAGTTGACCGTGCCGCCCATCTCCGCGGGCAGGCGGCGGTAGGTGCCGCCGGTGAGGCCGTTTGCCATGGAGTATTCCACGTCGCAGGGGCTGCGCCAGTCGGTATCGGCATACTCAAAGAAGGGCTCGTAGACGAGATCCGTATCGGCGGGAACGGCAACGCTCTCGGCCTTCGGCAGCACCGTGATGCTCTCCGTGTAGACCTTTCTGCCGCAGAACTCCTCCAGGAAGCGGTAAGCGCCCTCCTGCAGGCCCCGCACGCCGGTGCCGTTAATATGGACGTTGCCGCCGATGACCTGAATACGGTAACCGTTGTCGGCCACGCCGGAAACGTCCGCCTGCGAGGCGGCGCCCACGGCGATGTACTTTTCCGAAGCGGAGGTGGTCACGGCGATCTCCGTGCCCAGCGCTTCCGTCAGCACGTCTTTCAGCTTGTTGGCGGCAAAGGTCTCATAGGAAGTGGGAGAGGCGGGCGTCAAAACAACCCAGGACCCGTCCACCGTAAGCTCCGCCGCGGCAAAGACTGTCGGCATGACTGACAGCAAGAGACAGCAGCTGAGCAACAGACATATCCACTTTTTCATAACAATTCCCCTTTTTTGTATATTTTCTTCATTGTATCACAGTTGTTACAGAAAAACAAGACGTTTCGGGATTGTTTTCGGTTTTATTTACCAATGGAACAGGTAGCCGCCCGCCAGCCCCAGCGCGGCGGAAAGGCCGATCACGGCCACGGGGTGCAGCTTTTTGAAGGCCAGCACGGCGCACAGGGCAAAAACGGCCGCGGAAAAATAAAAGGAAACGTCCGTCAGCGCGGATACGGCAACGCCCCCCGGGAACAGCACCGTAAGCGACACCGACAGCAGCGCCGCGGCGATCAGGCCCACCACCGCCGGTTTCAGTCCCTCCATACAGCCCTTCACGATTTTGCTCTCGCGGAATTTGTCAAACAGCCCCGCCACCAGCAGGATGATGAGGAAGGAGGGCAGCACCACACCGCAGGTGGCGCAGACCGCGCCCAAGAAGCCCCCCACGCGGGCGCCCACAAAGGTGGCGATATTGACGGCGAAGGGACCGGGCGTGCTTTCGCTGACGGCGATAAAATCCACCAGCGCCTCGTCGGTCAGCCAGCCGTGGGCCGCCACCGCCTCACGGATCATGGGCAGCATGGCGTAGCCGCCGCCGAAGGTGAGCGCGCCGATCTTCAGGAACGTGAGGAACAGCGTCAGGTACGTCACGGAACGCGCCTCCTTTCCGTCAGCAGCAAAAAGGCCAGCCCCGCTAGGGCGCAGCCCAGAATGACCAGCGCCACGGGAACCCGGAGCAGCGCCACGCAGACGAAGGCCGCCGCCATCACGAAATAAGAAAACAGCTTTTTGGGCGCTTTTTTCCACATGGACCACAGCGCCTTCAAAATCAGCGCCAGTACCCCGGCCCGGACGCCCCGGAAGGCGTAGGCCACGGGCCGGAAGGCCTGAAACGCCTCCAGCAGGAACGACAGCAACAGGATCACCGCGAAGGAGGGCAGCACCATCCCCAGCGTGGCAAACAGCGAGCCCCAAAAGCCTGCCCGTCGGTACCCCACAAAGGTGGCCGCGTTGATGGCGATGGGGCCGGGGGTGGATTCCGCGATGGCCACAATCTCCAGCAGGTCCTCTTCCGTGATCCATTTTCTGCGCTCCGCCGCCTCCTTCTGGATCAGCGGGATCATGGCGTACCCCCCGCCGAAGGTAAAAAAACCGATTTTGGCAAAGGTCAAAAACAGATCGAGACAGGTTTTCATGTTATCACCAATCC
>CAMJYF010000397.1 GCA_946409885.1 uncultured Clostridia bacterium
AGGCCTGGGTGCCGGCGTAGTCGAACTCCGCCGCCTGCCCGATGACGATGGGCCCGGAGCCGATCACAAGAATTTTATGGATATCCGTTCTTTTCGGCATGTCAGTTCCCTTCTTTCATCAGGCGGATAAAGTCGTCAAACAGATAGGCGCTGTCCTGCGGGCCGGGGGCGCTTTCCGGATGGTACTGGACGCCCATCGCCCTGTCCCGTTCACAGGCCACGCCCTCCACGGTGCCATCCAGCAGATTGATATGCGTCACGGAAAGCGGCGTTCCGGAAAGGCTGTCCGCGTCCACGGCGTAGGAGTGGTTCTGGGAGGTGATCTCGATTTTCCCGGTTCGCAGGTTCTTCACCGGATGGTTGCCGCCCCGGTGGCCGAATTTCAGCTTGTAGGTTTTGGCGCCGTAGGCCAGCGACAGGATCTGATGGCCGAGGCAGATGCCGAACATGGGTACTTTTCCCAGCAGCGAGCGCACCGTGTTTACCGTCTCCGGTACGTCCGTGGGGTCGCCGGGACCGTTGGACAGGAACACCCCGTCCGGCTTCATTGCGAGAATTTCCTCCGCGCCGGTGTTCCACGGTACGACCGTCACACGGCAATCCCGCCCGACAAGGGAGCGAAGAATATTTTTCTTCATACCGCAGTCCACGGCCGCCACGTGATACCGGGCCGCCGGGCCGCCCGCCTGATACGCGGCTTTACAGCTCACCCGCGCAACGGCGTCTTTGGGCGGCGCAAACGCGGCGATGCGGACCAGACCTTCCTCCACCGGCGTGCCGGCGGCGGTGAGCAGCGCCAGACGGCTGCCGTGATCCCGGATGGACCGGTTGAGCCGCCGGGTATCCACCCCGGCGACGCCGGCGATATCGAAGCGCCGCATCACGTCCCCCAGCGTTTCTACGCTGCGGTAATGGGAGGGCCGGTCGTTATACTCCCGCACGATCAGCGCGCCGACGGAGGGGGCGTCGGATTCATAGTCCTCCGCCGCCATGCCGTAGTTGCCGATCAGCGGATAGGTCATCACCACCGCCTGATCGGTATAGGAGGGGTCGGACAGGATCTCCTGATACCCCGCCATGGCCGTATTGAAGACGATTTCCAGAATCGCGTCCTTTTCCGCGCCGAAGGCATACCCCGCAAACGTCTGCCCGTCGGACAAGATGATTTTTCTGTCAGATTCACGTTTCATGGTTGTACCCTCTTGCTGCCGTATTCAACGCTGTGCGCCGATGAAGCGAACACCGTAGCGCGGCACCTCAGTGCCGCTGCGTGGGGGAAGTTACATCACGTAGCACGGCGCATTGCGCCGTCTAAATCGTCCGATAAAAAATGATTGTTTTGCAACAAATACCTGTACCGAGACAGTAGTACACAGTGGAAAACAAATCATCATGAAGCCTCGCCAGACGTCGCGGGTCTCCGGTGGAGACCTCTGCCGCAGGCAGAAGCGATTGACCGAGCCGGTAGGCGAGACCGCAATGCGCCGTGCTACGGTAGTTGTTTGCGCAAAGAGCGGCACTGAGGTGCCGCGCTACCGATATTCCCCCGACCAATCCCTTTTTTAACCCGCCGCCTCTTTCGCCGCGCCGATAAAGCCCTGAAACAGCGGGTGCGGGCGGTTGGGGCGGCTTTTGAATTCCGGGTGGTACTGCACGCCCACGTAAAAGGGGCGGTCGGTAAGCTCCACCGTTTCCACCAACCTGCCGTCCGGCGACAGGCCGCTGAGGGTCAAACCGGCGGCTTGCAGCGTCTCCCGGTAATCGTTGTTGAATTCATACCGGTGGCGGTGGCGCTCGGTGATCTCCGCCGCGCCGTAACAGCGGGCCATGGTGGTGCCGGGGACGATCTCACAGGGGTACGCGCCAAGGCGCAGCGTGCCGCCCTTGTCGATATCGTCGCTCTGGCCGGGCATAAAGTCGATCACCTTATGGCGGCACTGTTCGTCAAACTCGCCGGAGTTGGCGTCCGGGATGCCCGCGGCGCTGCGGGCGAATTCGATCACGGCGATCTGCATCCCAAGGCAGATACCGAAATAGGGAACGCCCTTCTCCCGGGCGTATTTGGCGGCCAGGATCATGCCCTCGATCCCGCGGCTGCCGAAGCCGCCGGGCACGATGATCCCATGGAGACCGGCAAGCGCGCCCTCCACGGATTCCGCCGTCAGGGTCTCGGAGTCGATCCAGCGGATCTCCACGTGGACCCCGTGGGCGTAGCCCGCGTGGCGCAGCGCCTCCGCTACGGAAAGGTACGCGTCGTGCAGGCCCACGTATTTGCCCACAAGGCCGATGGTCACGGTGGCGGCGCGGGCTTTGATCCGCTCCACCATGGCCTTCCATTCGGTCAGCTCCGGCGGCGGCGCGTTGAGACCCAGCTCCCGGCAGACCACGTCGGAAAAGTGAGATGCTTCCAGCATCAGCGGCGCTTCGTAGAGATTGGGCAGCGTGATATTTTCGATCACGCAGTCGGGCTTCACGTTGCAGAACAGGGCGATCTTCTGAAAGATGCTTTCCTCCAGCGGCTCGTCGCAGCGCAGCACGATGAGGTTGGGATGCACCCCCATGCCCTGCAGCTCCTTGACGGAGTGCTGGGTGGGCTTGCTCTTATGCTCCTCCGAGCCGTGCAGGTAGGGCACCAGCGTCACGTGGATGAACAGGCTGTTTTCGCGCCCCACCTCCAGCGAGATCTGCCGGACCGCCTCGATAAAGGGCTGGCTTTCGAT
>CAMJYF010000398.1 GCA_946409885.1 uncultured Clostridia bacterium
TGATGGTTCTCGAAGAAGTGCAGGCCCTCTTCCACCGTCATGTTCAGCACGTCGCTGATATTTTTGCCTTTATACTTCACTTCCAGCGTTTCCCGGTTGTACCGCGCCCCTTTGCAGACCTCGCAGGGCACGTACACGTCCGCTAAAAAGTGCATTTCGATCTTGATGATACCGTCCCCCTGGCAGGCCTCGCAACGGCCGCCGGAGACGTTGAAGGAGAACCTTCCGGGGCCGAAGCCCTTCACCTTCGCGTCGGTGGTCTCTGAAAACAGCTTGCGGATATCGGTGAAAACGCCGGTGTAGGTGGCGGGGTTGGAGCGGGGCGTGCGGCCGATGGGGGACTGGTCGATGTCGATGACCTTGTCCAGGTTGTCCACCCCTTCAAAGCCCTTGTTCTTGCCGGGGTACTGGCGCGCACCGTTCAGCTCGCCGGCCAGGTGCTTATAAAGGATCTCGTTGATCAGTGAGGACTTGCCGGAGCCGGAAACGCCCGTCACCGCGATGAACTTGCCCAGCGGGAAGGTCACGTCCAGGTCTTTCAGGTTGTTCTGCGCCGCCCCGAAGACCTTGAGGAACTTGCCGTTGCCCTTGCGCCGGTTTTCCGGGATCTCGATCTTCTTTTCTCCGGTCAGGTACTGGCCCGTGATGGACCGATGGCACTTTTTGATGTCCTCCACTGTGCCCTGCGCCACGATTTCGCCGCCGTGGATGCCCGCGCCGGGGCCGATATCCACAATGTGGTCGGCGCTGAGCATGGTCTCTTCGTCGTGCTCCACCACGATCAGGGTGTTGCCCAGATCCCGCAGGTTTTTCAGCGTCTCGATCAGCTTGGTGTTGTCCCTCTGGTGCAGGCCGATGCTGGGCTCGTCCAGCACATACAGCACGCCGGTCAGGGCGGAGCCGATCTGCGTGGCCAGACGGATACGCTGGCTCTCGCCGCCGGAAAGGGTGCCGGAAGAACGGGCCATGGTCAGGTAGTCCAGCCCCACCTTTTCCAGAAATTCCAGCCGCGCCCGGATCTCCTTGACGATGCCGTGGGCGATGAACTCCTCCTTTTCCGTCAGATGCAGGCCGTTCAGGAAGGCCAGCGCCTCGGAGATGGACAGGCAGGTAAATTCATAGATGTTTTTGCCGCCGACGGTGACGGCGAGAATCTCGGGACGCAGCCGCGCCCCTTTACACGCCTGACACTCATGATCGGTCATGAACAGCTCGATCTCCCACCGGGCCCACTCGCTGTTGGATTCCCGGTAGCGCCTTTCCAGATTGTTGACGATGCCCTCAAAGGGGGCGTAGTAGGTGCCGCTGCCCAGCGACGTGCTGCGCTTCAGGTGCAGCTTTTCATCGCCGGTGCCGTAGAGGATGGCGTTGACCGCCTCCTCGGAGAGGTTTTTGATGGGGTCGTCGAGAGAGAAGCCGAACTTTTCCGCCAGCCCCTCCATATACATGCGGGCGATGGTGCCGAACTTTTCGTTGGTCCAGCCGCAGCCCTTTACCGCGCCTTTATTGATGGAAAGATTCTTGTCCGGCAAAATCAGGTCCGGGGAGACCTTCTTGAAAATGCCGAGACCGGCGCACTTGGGGCAGGCGCCGAAGGGGTTGTTGAAGGAAAACGCGCCGGGGGAGAGCTCCCCCAGGCTTACGTCGTGGTCCGGGCAGGCGAACTTGGCGGAGAACAGCATTTCTTCGCCCCCCACCACTGAAACGGTGGCAATGCCGTTGCCCTGGTCCAGCGCGGTCTCCAGCGAGTCGGCCACGCGGGAGGCGACGCCGTCCTTGCGCACCAGCCGGTCGATGACGATCTCGATCACGTGCTTGTTGGTTTTGTTCAGCTTGATGTCCTCGCCCAGATCCCGCATTTCGCCGTCGATGCGGGCCCGCACGAAGCCCTGCTTGCGGGCGGCCTCCAGAATCTTGACGTGTTCGCCCTTGCGGTTCTTGACAACGGGGGCCAGGATCATGAACTTCGTGCCCTCTTCCAGCGCCATCACCCGGTCGGTCATCTGGTCCACGGTCTGGGCCTTGATCTCCCGGCCGCACACAGGGCAGTGGGGGATGCCGATGCGTGCGTACAGCAGACGCAGATAATCGTAGATCTCCGTCACCGTGCCCACGGTGGAGCGGGGGTTCTTGGAGGTGGTCTTCTGGTCGATGGAGATGGCGGGGGAGAGGCCCTCGATCAGCTCCACGTTGGGCTTTTCCATCTGCCCCAAAAACTGCCGGGCATAGGAGGAGAGGGATTCCACATACCGCCGCTGCCCCTCTGCGTAGATGGTGTCGAACGCCAGTGTGGACTTGCCCGAGCCGGAAAGCCCGGTAAAGACAATCAGCCGGTCCCGCGGCAATACCAGATCGACGTTTTTCAGATTGTGTTCTTTGGCTCCTAAAATGCGGATGGTTCTGTCTGTCACTTTTCCTGCTCCCTCAATTGCTTTATGCGGTCCCGCAGCTTGGCGGCCGCCTCGAATTCCAGTATCTTCGCCGCCGCTTTCATCTCCTTGGTCAGGGATTCGATCAGCTGCTCGCGCTCTTTCTTGGTCAGCTTTCTGCCGTCCGCATTGCGCGCCACCTTGCGGCTTTCGGATATTTCAATGATGTCCCGGATGCCCTTGACGATGGTCTTGGGGACGATGCCGTGTTCTTCGTTGTATTTTTCCTGTTTTTCTCTTCTGCGGTAGGTCTCCCGGATGGCCCGCTCCATGGAG
>CAMJYF010000399.1 GCA_946409885.1 uncultured Clostridia bacterium
CTCGACACATCCCTCTTTGCCGAAGTGGGAAAGCTGAGCCAGTCGTCAGTCGTCAGAAGTCCTCCGGACGATCCTGTGGATGATGGGGGACGTTCTTTCTGGCGACTGTTTTTCTACGCGAGCAGCAGGGTATCGGTCGTTCGCAGCAGGCCGGTGAGGGCGGTCAGCCAATAGTCCCGGGTCCGCGCGTCCTGCGCCGGGTCGTCGGAAGGGTAACGGATACTCCAGTCGATCAGGTCGGCGTAGGCAAGGCAGCGGATCTTCTCCTCCGCCGCCCGCAGCGCCGCTTCGTCCTCCGTACCCAGATACCCGGCCAGCGACGCCCGCCAGAACCGCCGTGCCACTTCCGCGCCGTACCCCTGAAAGGCCAGCACCACGCCGGGGTCGCATTCGGAAAAGCCCACGTAGGAGTTGTACATCTGCATCAGGTCGAAGATGGGATGGCCCACGGAGAGGGTGTCCATATCGATGACCAGCACCTCGTCCCCGGCCAGCACGATGTTTTTGGTGTGGAAATCGCCGTGGATCATATGATCGCTCTCCGGGATCTCCTCCACCAGCCGCAGCAGCTTGCCGCCCAGCCCGTCCGGCGGCAGGTTTTGGATCCGTTGTACCACCCGCAGCGTTTTTTCTTTCATGGAGGGCAGCTTTCCCGGCGGCACGGTCACGGCGTGGATCTTTTTCAGCATTTTCACGTACTCCTCCACGCACCAGCCGAAGCGGCCCGGCTCGCCCGCCAGTATCTTGGCGAAGGATTTGGCGTTCAGCAGCTCGAACACGGAGCCGTAGCTGTCGCCCACCTTTACCACGTCGTAGGAGATGGCGGTGGGCACGCCGAGGATGAGGGCCAGCTTCGCCACCTCGCGCTCGTGCCGGATGTCGGCCAGCGCGTCGGCGTTCTTGTAGGTCTTCACCACGTTGTCCCCGTCGATGCGGTAGACCTTGCCGTTGAAGCCCTCGCCGATGACCTCGCACCCCTCCACCGA
Source organism: uncultured Clostridia bacterium (assembly GCA_946409885.1). Lineage (GTDB taxonomy): Bacteria > Bacillota > Clostridia > Oscillospirales > Acutalibacteraceae > RUG806. The sequence continues at coordinate 987 of CAMJYF010000399.1, forward strand.
AACCGTCCGGTAGGCCTTTTCCACCGGCAGCATCTCGGTAAACCCGGTCATATCCAGAATCTCATATACCTCCGGGCTGACGTTGACGATCCGCAGCCCGGGGTGGGCCTTTTTCAGCCGCAGGATCACCCGCAGTCCCGCGCTGGAAACATAGCGCAGGTCCGCCGCGTCCAGCACCAGCGGCGCGGCGCCGCTTTCCGCCGTCAGCCGGTTAATCTCCTTTTCCGCCTCCGCCGCGTTGGCGGAATCGATGCGGCCGGACAGAAAAACGGTCAGGCTGTTGCCGTTGACGGCCGCTGTTATCTCTTGCATGGCTGTTTCCTCCTTATTCTGTTATGCGGGAAAATGGGGGCGGGCCTGTCCGGTCGGAGAGACCGGGAAAAGCCGATAGCAACAATTGAAGGGTACCCTCAATTTGTATTCTTCCATCAAATGGAAATGTTGAATGATCCTTCCGTTGTTGACATCGGGAGAAACGTCCGTCCCCGGCTTTTTTCAGTCGGGATATCTCACCGTCCGGCCGGTAAAGGCCTGCACGAAGAACACGCTGAAATCCGTAAAGAATTTCTGGAAGAACCCCTGAAAGCGGATCTCCGCCAGCAGGTTCCTGTCCTGACGGCTCTCCGCCAGCGACCTGACGGCCGTATCGTTCGCGAAGTCGTACCACCGCACCACGCGGGTCGCGTAGCCCTCCGGCGCGTTTTCGTCCAGGTCGATCACCCGATAGCCGTACTTGGTGGAGGAAGTGTTTCCGTTGTAGCGGGTGGAGAGGGAATTGACGATATCGATCCCCCTGTATTTCACGCCGAAGGCGTTGGTGTGGTCGTGACCGGTGAACATGGCCAGCACGTCGCCCCGTTCCGCCATGGCATCAAACTGGCCGTGGTTATAGTAGCCGGGGCAGGGGTACTCGCACAGCATTCCGTAATTGGTGTTTTCGCCCGAGAACCGGAAATACCGGCCCTTCTCGTAGATATGCTCGTAGGAAAAGGCGGTTTTGCGGTCGGTCTCCTCCAGCGCGTCGTAGATCTCCGGCACGATGATGTGCTGGAAGACCAGCGAGGGGATCTTCCGGCCGTTCGCCCGTTCCAGTCCGGCGGAGGTCTCCCGGTACCATTCCACCTGGTCCTCCGCCACGTTGGCGTAGTGGCCTTCGCCGTCGTAGTCGCCGGAGTCGAATACCCACAGGTTATACTTCAGTTCGCCGCCGTCCGAGGCGCAAAGCGGGATCCGGTAGGTGCCGCAGCCCGTCAGCCGGTCGCCGTCGTCAATGGAAACCGAACAGGAATAGGCGTTGTACAGGGCCATGACCTCCTCCCGGGTGTAAGCGCCGTTTTCCGAATCGTGGTTGCCGAAGCACACGGCCACGGGGATCTGCCTGCTTTCAAACACCTGCATCAGCTGGTCGACGCGGCGGGCGGTTTCCTCCAGGGTGTCCTCGGGGGCCAGGTCGCCGGTCAGCATCACCAGATCGGGTTGTTCCGCGTCGCAGGCCAGCGCGATCAGACGCGTGCTTTTTTCCACGTTGTCCTCGTGGAGATGGGTATCCGTCACGTGCAGGATCCTGAACCGGCCGTCGCTGCCGAAGCGCATCGCTTCCGCGGTGAGGTCGTCGTTGGCCAAGGCGGGCAAAACCATGCCCGCGGCCAGCGCCAGGCAGAGGACCAGCGAGAAGATCGTTTTAACGGTTTTGTTCATTTTTTATCGCTCCTTTA
>CAMJYF010000400.1 GCA_946409885.1 uncultured Clostridia bacterium
CTTTTTGGCGGCAACCGATACCCGGGGCTGCGGGATATCTTCCGCGAGAAGCGTAAAATCGTTTTCCTCCGCTGCCGGTTCCGCTTCCGGCCCATACATCCGCATGGCGTAGCTGAGGATCGCCTGTTCAATCATATTCCGGCAGAAACGCCCGTTGCCCGCATCCGACAGCTCCCCGGCCGCGGAACAGGCGGAAAGGACCGCTTCCCCCGCATTCCCGCCGATCCGGAACCCGCGGCGCTCCGCCTCCAGCGCGGCGTCAGATTTTCAGCAGCTTCTGCCGCAGTTTATACGCGCCCCACAACAGGCGGCTTTTGCTGTCCAGCAGCAGGGCCTTGTCGCCATAGCCGTTGTTTTGCCGGATCTCCCGGATGATCTCGCCATGGCTTTCCCGGTATTTTTTTTGCACTTCCGGGGGCATTTCCCGGTAGACGTTCAGCGCCAGATAGGCGCAGCGGATCAGGTGGCCGGGGAACTGCTTTTCCGGGGGCAGCGTCCGCCGGAAGGCGGCGACCTCCCGGTAGACCGTGGCCGCGCTGACGTAGTTTTTCTCGGTCTTGGCCTTCGTGGTCACCGAATCGGGCCGGAACCGCCTGACGTAGAGGTACTCATGCACGTGCGCCGCCTGTTTTGCCAGTGAAAACAGCTGATACGCCATGATCATGTCTTCGGAAATGATCCCCTCCCGGAAGCGCAGGCGGTTCGCGGTGAACAGGTCCCTTTCCATAAACAGCAGCGGCGTGCCCACGTGAAATTCCTTATGGGCCACCATCTCCTCCATCAGTTGGCAGGGGTCGCCGGGGGCGTACTGCCGGTGGTAATCGTACTGGCCGGAAGAGAAAACGCCTTCCGCCGTCTTCGTTCTTGCCTCAAAAAACACCAGATCCGCGCCGTTGCCGCGGGCGCAGGCCACCAGCTTTTCAATGGCCTCCGGCACGATCTCGTCGTCGCTGTCCAGAAAATAGAGGTACGTTCCGGTCGCGTTGTCCAGCCCGCGGTTGCGCGCGCTGGAGGCCCCGCCGTTTTCCTTGCGGATCAGGCGGAAGCGGCCGTCCTTTTCACAGTATTCCCGGCAGATCTCCCCCGAGGCGTCGGTGGAACCGTCGTCCACCAGAATCACCTCCAGAGTGGGGTAGGTCTGGGCCAGCACGCTGTCCAGGCAGGGGCGCAGATACTGTTCCGCGTTATAGACGGGAACGATAACGCTCACCGTCGGCTGCCCGGCGGCGGTTGCTTCTGCCGGTCTGTTTATTTCATCTCCCATGGCTGATACCTTTCAAATTCCAGTATATCGGCGATGCGCCGGCTGGCGCTGCCGTCCCCATAGGGGTTGCAGGCGGCGCTCATGGCCCGGTAGGCCTCCGGCTCCTCCAGCAGCTGTGTAAACGCCCGGTAGATGGTCTCCTCGTCCGTTCCCACCAGCCGCAGACTGCCGGAGGCGACCCCCTCCGGCCGTTCGGTGGTATCCCGCATCACCAGCACCGGAACGCCGAAATGCGGGCACTCCTCCTGAATGCCGCCGGAATCCGTCAGGCACAGATAGGAGCGGGCCTCAAAGTTGTGGCAGTCGATCACGCCGATGGGCTCGATCAGCCGGATGGCCGGGCAGTCCCGCAGCTCCTCCTCCGCGATCTGCCGCACGGCCGGGTTCATATGCACCGGGTACACCGCCTTGCAGTCGGCGTGCTCTTCCAGCACGCGGCGGATGGCCCGGAACATGTTCCGCATGGGCTGGCCCAGGTTTTCGCGCCGGTGGGCGGTAAGGAAGATCATCTTCGCGTCGCCCACCCAGTCCAGCACCGGGTGGGTGTAATCCTTTGTCACGGTGTCCTTCATCGCGTCGATCACGGTGTTGCCCGTAACGTAAACGGAGGAGGGGTCCTTGCCCTCCCGCAGAAGGTTCTCCGCCGCCTGCTTTGTCGGCGAAAAGTGATACCGCGCCGCCAGCGACACCGCCTGCCGGTTGAATTCCTCCGGGAAGGGAGACCGCAGGTTGTAGGTCCTCAGCCCCGCCTCCACATGGCCGATGGGCACGTTCAGGTAAAACCCGGCCAGCGCCGCCGCAAAGGCGGTGGTGGTGTCGCCGTGCACCAGCACCACGTCCGGGGCCTCCGCCCGGATCACGTCCTTCAGGCCGCTTAAAATGTGCGTTGTGATGTCAAACAGGTCCTGTCGGGCCTTCATCACGTTCAGGTCGTAATCGGGCGTCACGTCGAACGCCGCCAGCACCTGATCCAGCATTTCGCGGTGCTGGGCCGTCACGCAGACCTTTACCTGAAAAAACGGCCTGCTTTTCAGCTCCTTTACCAGGGGGCACATTTTTATCGCTTCCGGCCGCGTGCCGAAAACCGTCAGTATTTTTTTCATGGCCGCTTCTCTTGTCAGATATGGTATACGCCCTCAAACGGGCAGATGTTGTGGCAGTCCAGAATCACCTTGCCGGCGATGTCGTCCATCCGGCGGCGGATCTCGTCGTGCTTCACCATGATGACGATCAGGTCGGTATCCCGCACAAACTCGTCGAAGTCGAAATACTGGTTTTCCACCAGCTCCTTTTTGATATACGGATCGTAGACCTTCAGCCCGGGGGCCAGGTGCCGCTTCTGGGATTCCAGCAGCTGCAGCGTGGGGGATTCCCGCACGTCGTCCACATTCTCTTTATAGGTCAGGCCGTAAAGCCCTACCCGGCCGATGTC
>CAMJYF010000401.1 GCA_946409885.1 uncultured Clostridia bacterium
TACCATATAATCCGGTTGCAGGCAAGCATTTCCGGCTGGAAATCCCGCAACCGGCAGTTGCAAACGAAGGTTTTGCAAGCTTACAGCCTGCAAAACAGTCGCCAGTCGCCAGAGGCGGCGCGTTGCGCCGCAGTCGCAAGAAAGAGTTGTTTCCGCTTCAATCTTCATGGGATCGTCCGGAGGACTTCCGACTGATGACTTCCGACTGTTAACGGCGCGCGGCGCCGTGCTACAGGATTGCTTTGTAAATAATCAGCTCACTGGTCAGGGACGCGGGCAGGCGCACGCGGAGGCCGTCGTTGACGAGGGCAAAACCGCTGACCGTCGCCGTGGTCTGGGAATTGTCGAAGGTGACCTCGTAGGTCCTGCCCGCGTCCAGCCCCCGGGGGTAGACCGTCACGGTCTCGTCCCCAGGGCGGATATCCGCCAGATTGAAGATCCCGACGATCCCCTTGGTCCCGTCAACGCTGGCTCGTTCCAGGATGCCGCGCCCCTTGGGGTGGGCCTCATACAGCTCCGGCGTGTGGTGATAGATATAGCCGTCCGTCATATAGGGGCGGATGAAGGTTTTGTACAGGTCGAATTCCCGCTTTACAAAGGCCAGCTCCCGGGGGTTCATTTCGCTGCCCAGGGGGTTGTAGGTGTTGGTGGTGGGCTTGCCGAACAGGGTGCTGCGGACGGTAAAATCCAGCGAGCCGCGCAGATGGCCGTTCATGCCGGAGACCAGCCGGTCGATGCGCTCCGGCGGCAGCACCATGCTGATACCGTTGGTGACGGCAAGGCTGCGGGGCGGGATCTGGTAATCCGAGATCCAGGTATGGGTAAAGTGCTTTGTCATGCCCAGGTCGCACCGACCGCCGCCCCCGGCGCAGTTTTCAAAGATCACGTGGGGATATTTCTTCCGCAGGGCGGCGAACATACCGTACACCGCCTGATAGTACCGCAGGGGGCTGCTCTCCCGGCAGCCCGCCCGGTCGTTGTAACAATGATACTGGGTGTAATCCACGTTGTAATCCAGCCGGAACAGGTCGATCTGATAGGTCTCGATCACCCGCTCCACCTGCGACTGCACCCACGCGGCGGCGGCCGGGTTGGTCATGTCGATCACCGTGGTATCGGTCCCCTTCAGGCGGCGGACCTGATACCACTCCGGATGGGCCTTGGCCACGGCGGTCTCCCGCCCCATGCGCTCGCACTCCATCCACAGGCCGAATTTCAGCCCTTTTTCATGGCAGCGCTGCCGGATGGCGGCGAAACCGTCCCCATGCTTACCGGGGTCGGCGGTCCAGTCGCCCACGCGCCGCCACCACTGCTCGCCCTCTTTGCCCGCCTCGCAGTACCAGCCCGCGTCGATGATGCAGCTTTCCGCGCCCACGGCGGCGGCGGTATCAATGGTGTGGAAAATCGCCTCCCGCGTCATGGCCCGCTCGGGGCCGATGCCCGCGCCAACGGTGGCGACGTTTTCCCGCGGTTCCTCACAGGTGAACACGGCGCGGCGGGTGTGCCTGTGCATCATGTTCACCGCGTCGTCCAGATCGCCCTGCACCCGGCCGATATAAACTTCCGGCGTGGTGAAGGTCTCCCCCGGCAGCAGCACCAGGTGCGGCGCCGGGCCGGACAGCTCCATGCGGAACGCCAGCCTGGCCCCCGCGCGGCTGCCCACGCTGATGCCGTCGGTGGACAGGTCCGCGTCCAGGTCAAAGCGGAACTCATACCCGCCGGAATACGCCATCTGGGCAAACCAGATATGCCCCAGCGGATTGTTGCGCAGCATAAACATGGGGTAGCGGAACCGGTCGTTGACAAAGCGGCCCTCCACCGCCGTGCCGCCGGAGGGCAGGTCGTGCCAGCGGAACAGGCCCTCCGCGCAGGGGTGGGCGTTTTCCATATACCCCAGCGAATAGAGCTTCTCCTTGCGGGCTTCGCCGTCGGTATAGTGCGTCCAGTCGTAAAAGATCTCCATGCCGCCGCCCATGGGCGCAAGGCGGTTCAGCTTCATGGGGCCGGCGGAACGGTTGGTGAGCGTCAGGTACCGGGTGAACACCGCGCTGCCGGACAGCACCGTATGTATCTGCGCCGTCAGCGGGACCATGGCGTTTTGCAGTGTGACAACGCCATGCAGCAGCGTCGCGCCGTTGGCGGGAACGGTCTCTTCATATTTCTCAAAGCCGACGTATTCCCAGTCGTAGGCGATACACGCGCCGTCCACCTCCACGTCGAAGACCCAGGGTCGGGAAAACCGGTCGTGATCCAGCCGGCTGGGCATGCCCTCCAGCACGTCCAGCGGGGTGCCGGAATTGTTCCACCCGGCGGCGACCAGCCGGTTTTTATCGAACATCTCCTCGTACACCGTCATGCCGGTGCGGTAGCAGAACACCGGCTGCCCCTGCGGGCCGCGGCTGACGTAAATATCCTTGAAATCGTTATCAAACAGCGCTTTTTGCATGGCTGTATCCCCCCATTGCGTTCTGCGCCGATTGTAGCATATCCGGGCATAAAAATCAACCCGGGCCCGCCGGGCCGCATCAGCAGGATCATCAAAAACCCCGGCACTGTCCGCAGAACAGGGCCGGGGTTCGTCAATAGGGGATTTGCAGGGGTGCTTTGTACCCAGTCGGAAGTCGGAAGTCCCGAAACAATTGAACCTGTATAATAAAAATGTACATTTGAAGTTCGTAATGGTATAATCAAGAAA
>CAMJYF010000402.1 GCA_946409885.1 uncultured Clostridia bacterium
CAACTGCGGCGCGCTTTCCATCCCCGAGCTGCAGGCCAAGGCCAGGCTGACGCTGCTTTCCGCCACCAGTATCACCGAGGGCGGCGCCCATGACGTGATCCAGAAGGAGAAGACGACGTCCATTAAATGAGTGATTAGTGGATAGTGGTTAGTGGTTAGTGGTTAGTGATTAGTGATTAGAAATAACCACAAGAATAATAGAGCCTGTTTGCTATGCGTTTTCCGCAGCAGACAGGCTTTCTTCATTAAAACAACGTTCAGCAGAAGTAAATAATCACTACTCCCTATTCCCTACTCCCTGCTCCCTAAATCACCATCTCATACTCCCCCATATTGCCGTCGCTGAAGTAGCGCTGCAGGTCGTAGGGGGTGTAGATGCCGGTGTCGGTGACGACGCCGCTGACCAGCTCCGGCGGGGTGATATCAAAGGCCGGGTAATAGCCCTTTACCCCGTCGGCGGCGGTCTTTACGCCCATGGCCTGCAGGGTAAAGGCCGGGTCGCGCATTTCGATCTTCACCGTGTCGATGGTGGGGTGAACGTGATCCGGCGCGCCGGTGACGAAATAGGGGATCTTGTTGTACTTGGCGGCGATGGCGATCTGGAAGGTGCCCACCTTGTTGACCACGTAACCGTCCATACAGATGGCGTCGGCGGCGGAGGTGAACACGTCCACCCCCTCGTTTTTCATGGTAAAGGCGGGCATGTTGTCCGTAATGACGGTCACGTCCATGCCCATATCATGACAGACGGTAGCGGTCAGCCGCGCCCCCTGAAAATAGGGGCGGGTCTCCGGGCAGAAGATGCGGATATCCCCCTTGCCCTGCTCCTTGGCCACACGGCACATCTGGCCCACGATGGTCTCGCCGAAGCACTGGGTCATCACCGCGCCGTGGGCGGGGATCATATCCACCAGATACCGCGCCATTTTGTAGACCTTGTTGTAACGCATATTGTTGGCGTTGACCGTGTAGGCCATGATCGCCTCGCTCACGTCTGTCCCCTCCCGCAGCGCCCTGTCGGCGGCGGTAAGGCAGCCGCCCGTGATCAGCGACATGCGGTTGGCGGTGGTGGGGCGGGCGTGGGCGATGGTATAAGCGGCGTCCTTGAGAAAGGCCCGCTGCTCCGCTTCGCTTTTACCGCGGCACTCCCAGGCGGCCAGCGCCATGCCAACGGCCGCGGCGGTGTAGGGCCCCGCGCTTTGGGTGACCATGTCTTTCAGCGCCTGTGTCACCTCATGATGGTTTTCGCACACCACATAGCGTATCTCGCGGGGGTAGACGCGGCGGTCCAGGATCTTCACCTTACCCCCCTCAAACCACGCGATATTTTCATATTGCAGCATAAACGCCAACTGGCGGTCCGCTCTTTCCATATAAAGGTCTCCTTCCCGGACATAATGAGCTTTCGTAAAATGCCGTGTTATACGTACAGCCGCTCCACGGTTTTCTTTACATTGTAATACGTCTTTTCCGCGTCGATGGTCTTATATTCCCCGTTTTCGTAGAGGATCTTTCCGTCGCACATGGTCATCACCACGTCGGAGGCCTGGGCGGAATACGCCAGCAGCGCCGGGATATCCAGACAGGGGGTCAGATGGGGGCGGTCTGTATCCACCGCTACGATATCCGCCTTGCAGCCCACGGCCAGCCTGCCGCAGTCCTCCCGCCGCTGGGCCTTCGCCCCGTTGACGGTGGCCATTTTCAGCACCGTTCCGGCGTTCATGACGGTGGCGTCCCGCAGAAAGCCGTTGTGGATGAGGGCGGCCAGATGCATCTCCTCCAGCAGGTTCAGGTTGTTGTTGCTGGCGGCCCCGTCGGTGCCCAGGGCCACGTTCAGGCCCCGGTCGATGTACGTCTGGATGGGCGCGATGCCGCTGCCCAGCTTCAGGTTGCTGGTGGGGTTGTGGATCACGCTGACGCCATGCCGCTTCAGTATGTCGATATCGCCGTCCTCCAGCGCGACGCAGTGGGCCGCGATGGCGCCGCCATCAAAGGCGCCCAAAGCCTCGAACCAGGCGGCGGGGGTTTTGCCGTACTTCTCTTTACACTCACGATGTTCTTTTTCCGTTTCGGAAAGATGGATGTGCAGGTTGCCGTTCACCTGCCGGCACAGGTCGCTGACCGCGCGGACGATCGTCTCCGTGCAGGTATACTCCGCGTGGATACACCAGTCGATCAGCACGCGGCCGTCGGCATATCCGTTGAACTGCTGATACAGCTCCTTTGCCTCTTGGATGCGGAAGGAATCCTCCGGCCGCTCGTCCGGGGAAAAGGCCTGCACGGGCCGGTTGATGTTGGCCCGCATTCCGCTTTGCGCCACGGCCAGCGCGGTGCGGTCCGGCGAAAAATACATATCGGAAAAGCTCACCGTGCCGCCGGCGATCATCTCCATGGCGGCCAGATAGCTGCCGGCTTCGATATCCTCCGGCGTCAGCTTGTCCTCGATGGGGCATACCTGGCCGAAGAGCCATTGGTCCAGCGGCAGGTCGCTGCCCACCCCCCGCAGCAGCACCATGGGGCTGTGGGTATGGCAGTTGTAAAGGCCGGGGATGAGGATCTTCCCGGTCATATCCCTGACCGCGTCGTAGGGCTCCTCCGGTACAGCTTCCCCTACGTAGGATATCAGCTTGCCGTCCACGCCGAGGCAGCCGTTTCTGATGACTTTGAAACCGCCGTTCTCCCACGCGAGGAT
>CAMJYF010000403.1 GCA_946409885.1 uncultured Clostridia bacterium
CCGGAAGACGGAGCTGAGGCTCCGTGCTACAAGACCTCGACAAACTGCCAATTTATCTGAAACAAAGGAGCCTCCCCATGCCCGGAACCCTGTACATCGTCGGCACGCCTATCGGCAACCTGGGCGATTTTTCCCCCCGCGCGGAAGAGACCCTGCGGCAGGTGGATTTCATCGCCGCGGAGGATACCCGCGTGACCGTCAAGATCCTCAATCATTTTGATATCGCCACCAAGCTCATCAGCTATCACGAGCACAACCGCAAAGAAAAAGGCCCCTCCATCGTGGAGCGGCTGCTGAACGGCGAAAGCTGCGCCCTGGTCACCGACGCGGGCATGCCCGCCATCTCCGATCCGGGGCAGGATCTGGTGCGGCTGTGCCACGAAAACGGCGTTCCCGTGGCCACAGTGCCCGGGCCCAGCGCCGTCGTCACCGCGCTGGCCCTTTCCGGCATGGAGGTCAGCCGGTTCACCTTTGAGGGCTTTCTCTCCGTCAACAAGCCCAGCCGCCGCAAGCATCTGGAGGAGATCAAAGACGAGCGCCGCACCATGGTGTTCTACGAAGCCCCCCACAAGCTGGCCGCCACCCTGCGGGACCTGTACGAAACGCTGGGCGACCGGCGCATCGCCATCGTCAAGGAGCTGACCAAGATCCACGAAAGCGTGGAGCGCACCACCCTGGCGGAGGTGGCCGGCAAATACGACGGGCAGAAGCTGAAGGGCGAATTCGTGCTCATCATCGAGGCCAAAACCGAGGCGGAACGGGAGGCGGAAGCGCCCCCCGCCGACCCCGTGGCGCTGGCGCGGCAATACATGCAAGACGGCCTTTCCGTCAACGAGGCCGCCAGACAGGCCGCCAAAGAAACCGGCGCAAAAAAAAGCGACGTCTACCGCGCCCTGGTGGAAAACGGTGATTGAACCGCCGGCCGCCGCATATCATCATACTGGAATTTGTCGCGCAGAGCTCGACTAGTCGGAAGTCATCAGTCGGAAGTCGGAAGTCCTCGATGGGGGAACCGTATTCTCTGATCCTTTTGACATTATTGCCAACCTTTGAATAAGTATTTGTTGATTTTTACGTTATAGTCTCCGGTTATGAAGACTTCCGACTTCCGACTTCCGACTGGGCGCAAAGCGCCCGACAAATCCCCTTTACAGAACAGGAAAAAAAACATGGCAAAAGTATTACTGCTCAACGGCAGCCCCAAAGCGAAGGGCTGCACCGCCGCCGCGCTGGCGGAGATGATTGTCGTCTTTCACGCGGAGGGCGTGGAAACGGAAGTGGTCCAGGTGGGCGGCAAGCTCATCCGCGGCTGCGCCTCCTGCGGGCGCTGCGCCCAGCTGGGCCAATGCGCCTTTGACGACATGGTAAACGAAACCGCGCCGAAGCTGGCGCAGGCGGACGGCCTTGTCATCGGCAGCCCGGTGTATTACGGCTCCCCCAACGGTACGCTGCTGGCCTTTCTGGACCGGCTGTTCTACAGCACCCCCTTTTCCAAACATATGAAGGTGGGCGCCGCGGTGGTCAGCTGCCGCCGGGGCGGCAACACCGCGTCCTTTGACGTGCTGAACAAGTATTTCACCATCAGCGGCATGCCGGTGGCCTCCTCCACCTACTGGAACCAGGTGCACGGCTTTACCGCCGAGGACGTGAAAAAGGACGGCGAGGGCCTGCAGACCATGCGCAACCTGGCCCGCAATATGACCTTCCTGATGAAGGCCATCGCCGACGCCCGCGCCGCCTACGGCCTGCCCGCGGTGGAACGCGAATGCTTCACCAGCTTTCCGGACGGCAAATAACGCCCGGCATAATTTTAATGCGGAATGTGGAATGCGGAATGCGGAATTTCGTAAATTCTCACCTCCCGGCCCGGTCGGTGTTTCTGCCTGTCGGCAGAGGTCTCCGCGGAAGACCCGCACCGCTGCCGCGTTTTCATTATAACAGGAAGTCTTATCAAAACAACGATATGACTTCATTCAGACGATGAATATCGCGCAAAACGAAGATCCACAATCATTCCGAACTCCGCATTCCGAATTCCAAATTACCTCGACAAATCCCACTTCCCAAAGGAGGCAATCACTATTATGTCCTTTCACAAAACAGATCTCAACGCCGTCGAATTTTCCCCCTTCAAGGCCATCGGGGACAACTGGGCCATTCTCACCGGCTGCAGCGCGGCGGGCTTCAACTCCATGACCGTCAGCTGGGGCGCGGCGGGCGTGCTGTGGGGCAAGCCCTGCGTGTTCGTCTTTGTGCGTCCCAGCCGCTACACCTATGACTTTATGGAGCAGGGCGACCGCTTCTCCCTCAGCCTGCTGCCGGAGGGAATGCACCAAAAGGTGGCGGTATTCGGCAGCAAAAGCGGCCGAGACTGCGACAAATACGCCCTCTCCGGCGCGGCGCTGGGCGAAGAGGACGGCGTAAAATTCTGCGCGGAGGCCGAAACCGTCTTCCTCTGCAAAAAGATCGGCGCGGCGGATCTTACCCCCCAGTGGTTTTTGGATAAGGGCGTCGACCCCGCCTTTTACGGCGGCAAAAACTACCATCGCATGTACATCGGCGAGGTGGAAGCCGTGCTGCGCGCGGAAACGTAAACCGCCTTTTTTTGAAAAAAGCGGGCGATCAATTGTAGTTTAGCGAGATGACGTGGACCCTGTAGGGGCGGGCACTGACCGCCCG
>CAMJYF010000404.1 GCA_946409885.1 uncultured Clostridia bacterium
CTGGACGATATCGCCGACGCCGCGTCGGTGGCCGTTCCCCCGGTGGGCGCGGGCCGCACCGGCGTCTATCTGGAGGGCGTGCGGCTGGCAAAGCGGCAGAACACGGATACGCCGGTGTTCTGCGGCGCCATCGGCCCCTATTCGCTGGCGGGGCGGCTGTTCGATATGACCGGACTGATGATGGAATGCTTCGACAGCCCGGAGGAGGTAAAGCTGCTGCTGGAAAAGTGCGCCGCGTTTATCGCCGCCTACGTCCGGGCCTTTCAGGAGGCCGGTGCGGACGGCGTCATTCTGGCCGAGCCCGCCGCGGGGCTGCTGTCCCCGGCGCTGGCGGAGGAGTTTTCCACCCCGTTCGTCAAAGAGATATTTGACGCGGTCAACCGGGAGGATTTTGTCCTCTGCTACCACAACTGCGGCCGTTCCGCCGGGGATATGACGGATTCGCTGGCGGAGCTGCCCGCCGACGTGTTCCACTTCGGCAACGCGGTGGACCTGCCCAAGGTCCTTGCCGCCATGCCCGCGGACCGCATCGTCATGGGCAACGTGGATCCGGTCCTGTTCCGGCGGGGCGCGCCGGAGGAAGTGCGGGCGGACGTGCGCCGCGCGTATGAAAGCTGCGGCGCCCATGAAAATTTTATGCTCTCCAGCGGCTGCGATATCCCCGCGGCCTCCCCCTGGGGCAACATTGACGCGTATTTTGACGAGGTAACTGCGATCTATGGCACAGGTCGTCATTGACGGAAAAAGCTATGAGGCCCGGGAGGGGGAGCGGCTTGCGGAGGCGCTGCGGCGTTTCGGGTTTTCCGTTCCCCTGCCCTGCGGCGGACGGGGCTCCTGCGGCAAGTGCCGCGTGACGGTGGACGGCCGCGCGGAGCTGGCCTGCCAGTATGAGATCCACTCGGATATCACGGTGGCGCTGCCGGAGCGGGAGACCATCGTCTCCGAAACCGGTGCGCGGGCCTCCGGCCATCTGACGGAGCGGTCCGCGCTGGCGCTGGATATCGGCACCACCACGCTGGCATTGGCGCTGGTGTCTCTGGATGACAAAAAGGTCGTGCGGGTCGTCACCCGGCCCAACCCCCAGCGGGCCTACGGGGCGGACGTGATGAGCCGCGTGGGCCACTGCATGGCGCACGGCCCGGTGGGGCTGCAATTGGCGGTAATAGGCGCCGTCAATGAAATGCGCCGGGAGCTGGGCGCGACGAATGTGGATACGCTGTACGCGGCGGGCAACACCGCCATGCTCCACCTGTTTTTCGGCGTGGACTGCTCCTCCCTGGGGGCGGCGCCCTACACGCCCGTCTTTCTGGTGGAAAAAACGGCGTCCGGGGAAAGCCTCGGGCTGCCGGGGGTAAAAAACGTGGTCTCGCTGCCCGGCGCAGCCGCCTTTGTAGGCGCGGACCTGACAGCGGGGCTCAACTACGTGGGCTTTCCCCCACAGGGCAAATACCGGCTGCTGATCGACCTGGGCACCAACGCGGAGGTGGTGCTGTTCTCGCGGGAAACGGCGCTGTGCACCGCTGCGGCGGCGGGTCCCTGCTTTGAGGGGGCCAACATCTCCTGCGGCATGAGCGCCTCCCCCGGCGCGGTGTGCGCCTTTGACGCGGCGGGGTACCGCACCATCGGAGATGAACCCGCCAAAGGACTTTGCGGTACGGGGCTGGTGGACGTGATCGCCGCGCTGCTGGCCGATGAAACCATTGACGAGACCGGCTTTATGGAGTGCGAGGAATATGAGATCGCCCCCTCCGTCACGCTGACGCAGGGGGACGTAAGGCAGTATCAACTGGCGAAATCGGCGGTCTGCTCCGCCGTGCAGACGCTGGTCCGGCGGCTGGGGATCGGCTTTGACGATATCGACGCGCTGTATCTCTCCGGCGGCTTTTCCGCCAAAATCAACGTGGCGCACGCGGCGGCCACCGGCCTGCTGCCCCCGGAGCTGCGGGACAGGTGCGTGGCCGTCAACAACAGCAGCCTGCTGGGAACCGTGCGTTACGCCTGCGAAAAAAACGACCTGTCGGCGTACCTTGCGCCCCTCCGGTATGTGGATCTGGCGGCCGACCCGGTCTTTTCCGATCTGTTCGTGGAAAATATGATGTTTTGAAAAGGGACCCGATCACACGCGGATCAGGTCCCGGATCTTTTCAAAAATGCCCTCGCCGATCCCGTCTACCTCCATGATCTCGGCCGCGTCAAGAAACGCCCCGTACTCGTTGCGGTAGTCGATGATGGCCTGCGCCTTTTTCTCGCCGATGCCGGGCAGCTCCATCAGCTCCTCTTTGGTGGCGGTGTTGATATCCAAACCGCCGCTTTCCGGCAGGGCGCGTTCCACAGCAAGATCCGTTTCCGAGGCGGAGATCTCCGCCGGAAGGGCTATTTGTTCCGCCCGCCGTTCGATCCATCGCATCCCCAGAAAAAAGACCAGCAGCACCAGCACCAGCGCGGTCAGCCCCACGGTGGCGGCCTTGTAGCTCAGCTTCTCCGGCGGCTGCTCCGCTTCCGCTTCCTGCTCCGGCTTCTTTTTCGGCGTCCTGTCAGGTTGCTTTTTCGCTGCCTTTTTGTCTTTTTGCTCTTGCTCCGGCGCAGGATCGGCGCGGTCCGTCAGTATCTCTTTTTCCAGCTCCGCCAGGAGCTTTTCTTTTTTCTCGGTCATGTCTCG
>CAMJYF010000405.1 GCA_946409885.1 uncultured Clostridia bacterium
CACCTATAAACCTAAAACCTGCGACGCTTCGCGTCGCCCCGACAAATCCCTCTTTTCGTTGTTCTTGCCGCCGTCAACCGCGTTATAATCTTACCTTATCTTTCTCTTTATAATCCCTCAGTGAATTCCTCTAAGAATTCACTGAGGGATGGGTTACAACTGTTTACCCGGTTGAAAAATATTTTTAAAAACCCGCCGCAAATCGGGTGCGGCGGGTCTTGCGTTGTGCTATACTGTCATTGTCACAGGCGGCGCTGCAACGCCGCCTGAACGGGGCGGCGGGGTTACAGGCCCAATATCCGCCGGGCGTTTTCGCCCAAAATCTTCCGCTTCTCTCCGTCGGTGAGCCGGGCTGTCGCCACCTTGCCCACCACGTGGCGACAGTCGTAAAAGGGGAGGTCGCTGCCGTAGCACAGCCGGTCCGCGCCGATCTGGTTGACGGCCCATTCCACGGCGCCGTCAAAGGCGACGGAAACCGTGGTATCCGCAAACACGTTGTCGTACTGCCGCACGGCGGCCACCGCCTCCCGCTTCACTTCCCAGGTGCGCATCACCCCGTGGCCGATGATGAGTTTGGTGTGCGGAAAGCGCTTTGCCACCCGCGCGATCCGCATGCAGTCCGCCGCCTCCCACGCGTGGAACAGCACCGGCAGGCCGTGGGCGTCGGCGTATTCGTAGAAGAAATCATAGCGGGGATCGTCGATGGCGCTGCGGTGGAAGGCGGCATGCACCTTCATCCCCCGGAATTTCGGGTCCGCGAAAAAGCCGTCCAGATCCACGTTGTGGTCGTGGGGGGACACGGTCAGGTAGCCGTAAAGCCGGTCCGGCTGCTCCCGCACCGCCTGCCGTACCAGCTCGTTGCCCAAACGGCAGTCGGCGTGGATGGAGAGGATGGAGGACACGCAGCCTCCGTCGATGCCCAGCTTCCGCATGGTATCCGCCACCTCCGCCGGGGTGGCGTGGGTCATCTGAAAATCCGAGGTCTGATGTACGTGGGCGTGGATGTCGAAAATAAACACGTCGTCCCCGAAGGGAAGCCCCCGGTATACGTTGTCGCCGATCGCGGCGACACAGTCGGAAGTGGGAAGTGGGAAGTCGGAAGTCTTCTGATTCATAACGTCACCTCATCCAAAAGGCGTTCCGCGTTACCGGCGGCGATGCGCTGCTTGTCCGATTCTTCGAGGTCGCTCAGCAGCAGTTGGGAGGCCGCCGCGGCGAGGGAGGCTTCCGGGGCCCCGCTGCCGAACAGCAGCCGCGGGCCCAGACCGTGGGCGCACAGGTCCGTCAGGCCATCGTGCGACAGCAGATTGCTGGTCTCCACCCACAGGTTGGGGCAGTGTTCCAGGATCGGCGCCAGG
Organism: uncultured Clostridia bacterium; assembly: GCA_946409885.1. GTDB lineage: Bacteria > Bacillota > Clostridia > Oscillospirales > Acutalibacteraceae > RUG806. The sequence goes on from CAMJYF010000405.1 coordinate 1,359, forward strand.
TACCGCAGGCAGCGGTAGCCGGGGCTGCACAGCACAAAGCGGTTGGCGGGGTAGTCCTCGCACAGGTCGTACAACGCGTCCCAGCAGGATAGCTGGTCCAGCGACAAAAAGGCGGGCAGCCGGTGCGCCGCCAGCGCGTCCAGCAGCGGTCCGGCGGCGTATCGCTTCAGGGAGTGGCCGTACCGCTTGGGGAACAGCCGCACGGAGCGCACGCCCTGCTCCTGCATGGCGGCTATCCATTCCTCCGGGGCGGGGTACAGGTCCCACAGGGCGGGCAGCACCGCCCACTGCCGCCAGAAGCGGCCGCAGCCCTCCGTCTCCTCCGTCAGCAGCGCGTTGCCCAGCATGGGGTCGGAAAACTCCGCCACAGCGTGGTACGCCACCGCTTTTTCCACATGAAAATCATCCATCAGGGCCAGCAGGGCCTCTTTGGTCCGCAGGCTGCCCTCCGGGTCCGCCGGGCCCCGGCCCAGGCGGCAGTTGACGTCGATTATCCGTAGCATAGCCGTCATTCCTTTGCGTCGTTTTGCCGGTCTTTTACCAACCTGCCCCCATTGTAACATTTTTTTGCGGAAAAGCAACCGTTTTTCATGGTTTTGTCATATTTCGGTGGTATCATAAAAGAGTATGACTACGAAAGGAACCGGAGCGACCATGTCCATGAAAGAAAAACTGCACACCGGGGAGTTGTACCTCCCCGACGACGAGGAGATCATGACCGAGCAGCGCCGCTGCCTGGAAAGGCTGTACGATTTCAACGGCACGAGGCCTTCGGAGGAGGAGCGGCGGCAGGCCCTGCTGCGGGAGATGTTTGCCGAGATCGGCGAGGGCTGCTATATCGAGCCGCCCTTTCACGCCAACTGGGGCGGGGCGCACTGCCACTTCGGCAGGCGCGTCTACGCCAATTTCAACCTCACCTGTGTGGACGACACCCACATCTACGTGGGGGATGACACGCTGATCGGCCCCAACGTGACCATCGCCACCGCCGCCCACCCCATCGACCCCGCGCTGCGGCGGCAGGCGTACCAGTACAATAAGCCTGTGCGGATCGGAAGCAACTGCTGGATCGGCGCCGGGGCCATCCTGCTGCCCGGCGTAACGGTCGGCGACAACACCGTGATCGGCGCGGGCAGCGTGGTGACAAAGGATATCCCTGCCGGCGTGGTGGCCGTGGGCAACCCCTGCCGGGTGCTGCGGGAGGTTGCGGGATACAGAGGTTGACAATAATGCCAAATTGACAAAGAGGGATTTGTCGAGCTGTTACCGGCTGCGCGAAAACCTGCCCCATGAGGGTA
>CAMJYF010000406.1 GCA_946409885.1 uncultured Clostridia bacterium
TGGACCCCCAGTCAGGATGAATCCCTCAATTCCACCATCGGCTGGTTCCTGCTGGATTTCACCACCGATATGGACCCACAGCTGTACGGCGACTACGGCGTGACCTACTCCGCCGACAAACAAGTGCCGGAGGTCACCACCAAGAATTACCGCAAGCCCACCATGGTCTCCGTTACGCTGGGCGATACCCCGGATGCCGCCAACATCAACTGGTTTGCCAAATACTCCCTGCCGGAGACGGATATCGAGATCTACGATCTGGGCGAGGGCGGAGAAAAGACCGCCTTCACCGGCAGCTGTACCGCGGAATCCGCCGACGTGACCCGCTACTTCCCGGGCATCGACCTGGGCATCATCGGCTTTATCAAGTATCAGTTCGCCATGACGCAGCACACGGTGCGCCTGTCCGGATTGCAACCCGGCGCGAAATACGCCTACCGGGTGGGCAGCGCCGCCCGCGGCTGGTGGAGCGACTGGGCCACGCTGGAAGCGCCGGACGGCGGGAACGAGGTCACCTTCTTCCATATGTCCGACCCCCAGTCCCAGAACGAAAAGCAGTACACGGAGGGCTGGGCCAACGTGGTGAGCAAGGCCTTTGAATTGTACCCGGACGCGAAGTTTATCGCGGGCTCCGGCGACCTGGTGGATTACGGCATGAACAACCACCAGTGGCAGTGGATGTTCGACACCGCCTCCGCCAACCTGATGAGCACCTACCTGATGCCCGCCACCGGCAACCATGAGGAAAAGGACGACTTCTCCACCGTCAGCAACTTCATTCTGCCGAACGTGCCGGATCAGGATACCACCGGCGGCGTGTATTATTCCTTCGATTACAACAACGTCCACGTGGCGGTGCTGAACACCAACGACCTGAGCGATTCCGACGCGCTGAGCGACGGGCAGGTCAACTGGCTGAAGCAGGATATGCAAGCCAGCGCCGCGCAGTGGAAGATCGTCATGCTGCACAAGGCCCTGTATTCCAACGGCAGCCACTATGATGACGACGACGTGGTGGCTATGCGGAAACAGCTGGGCCGGCTGATGCCGGAACTGGATATCGACCTGGTGCTGCAGGGCCACGATCACGTTTACCTGCGGACCTACACGCTGGACAACAACAAAAAGGCGAAGGACGCCATCACCTACCTGCGGGGCGAGGACGGCACGGCCTACAAGACCTTCGTGCAGCCCAAGGGCACCCTGTACGCCATCGACGGCTGCGCGGGCGTAAAGCTCTACAAGACCAAGGACGCGGCGGCCACGGATGAGTATTTCCCCCGCGCGGATGAGATCGTGGACGCGGACGCCCCCATGTTCGCCGCCATTCAGATCAGGGACGGCGTGATGTACGTGGACGCCTACCTGGTGGACGGGGACAATGCGGTCAAGGTGGATTCCTACGCCATCCAGAAGGATACGTCCCAGGGCGAAACCATCCCGAAGAACGAATGGCCCGCCGATAACGACGCCGTACAGTTCTCCATGAAGGCGTTGGAAAAGTTCTTTAATATCATCAAAAAGATCCTCACCGTGATGAACAACTTCATGAAGATCTTCGTCTTCGGCGACGCGAACGCGAATTTCGACGTGCTGGACCGGGTCTGCTGAGAACAGCCCGGACGCCGTCATGATACCCGAGCCCCCGGACGAAAGCCCGGGGGTTTTTCTGCGCGGCGGAAGGACCCACCCGGGGCACAATGGAAGAATGATGCAAATTGTAGTTTAGCGAGCTGTTCGGTTTTTCGCACGAACCTTCCCCATGGCGGTAGCGCGGCTGCCCACAGCCGCCCCGCCGTAGGCGGTTCGAGGCATAAACAACTTCATAAAACCAACGGAAATACTGCATCGAACGTCTTTTAAATCGGAATCGCGTTGCGGGCGGCTGTGGGCAGCCGCGCTACCGAATTATACGCCTGCGGCGCGCCACAGAAGGCCTCGCCAAATCCCTCTTTGTCAAAGTGAGTGTATCCTTAAGCTGTTGCCATTGACCGGGGCGGCGGTCCTCCGTTTTTCGCGCTGATCCGCCACGCGGGCCGGTCTTGACGAAAACCCGGCAAGCCGCACTTGACAACCTGCCCCTTTTTTGATACAATGCTTTTTTGAAATGATAACGATCCGGAGGTTGCATACTTATGGTCAATACGGAAAAGACAATGGAAAAATTAGTGGCGCTGTGCAAGGGCCGCGGCTTTGTGTACGCGGGCAGCGAGATCTACGGCGGCCTGGCCAACACCTGGGACTACGGCCCCCTCGGCGTGGAGCTGAAAACCAACATTAAAAACGCCTGGCGCAAAAAGTTCATTCAGGAAAACCCCTATAACGTGGGGCTGGACAGCGCCATCCTCATGAACCCCCAGACGTGGGTCGCCTCCGGCCATCTCGGCGGCTTCTCCGATCCGCTGATGGACTGCCGCGCCTGCAAAACGCGCCACCGCGCCGACAACCTGATCGAGGATTTCGACGGCACCAACGTGGCGGGCTGGTCCAACGAGCAGATGAGCGCCTATATCAAGGAGCACAACATTCCCTGCCCGGACTGCGGCGCGACGGATTTCACCGATATCCGCCAGTTCAACCTGATGTTCAAAACCTTTCAGGGCGTGACCGAGGACAGCAAAAACGAGCTGTATCTGCGCCCGGAGACGGCACAG
>CAMJYF010000407.1 GCA_946409885.1 uncultured Clostridia bacterium
ATATCGCGCTGTACTGAAGCGGCGGACGGCGTCATACTGACGGTTGATACAGCTCTCCGGGCGGATGCGTCCGGGGATTCTTTTGGTGTTCAACGGGCGGTCAGTGCCCGCCCCTACAGGGTTAGCTCGCCAACACCTGTTTGGTCTCCTTTGATCCCACAATGATCCGAGATGGACCTTTTTTATTTGACATTGCCGGAAAAAACAGGCATAATAGAACCAGCACGATTCCGGAGGGACTGACATGGCGGAGACCGTATTGATTGTGGACGATGAAAAGGAGATTGCGGAGCTGGTGGCGCTGTACCTGCAAAACGAGCATTTCCGCACGCTGACAGCCGCCACCGGAGAGGAGGCGCTGCGGCTGATCGCCCGGGAGCCGGTGGATCTGGCGCTGCTGGACGTGATGCTGCCGGATACAGACGGCTTTACCCTGTGCCGGAAGATCCGGGAGACGCATCTGTTCCCCATCATCATGCTGACTGCCCGCACCTCCGATCTGGATAAGATCAACGGGCTGGCGCTGGGCGCGGACGACTACGTCACCAAGCCCTTTAATCCGCTGGAAGTGACAGCGCGGGTCAAGACCCAGCTGCGCCGCTATACCCGGTACAACCAGACCGCCGGACCGGAAACCTATGACCGGGACGGCCTGTTCGTCTGCCCCTCCACCCACACCTGCGTGCTGTACGGACAGCCCGTGGCGCTGACGCCCATCGAGTTTTCCATTCTGTGGTACCTGTGCGAGCGCCGGGGGCAGGTGGTACCCTCGGAGGAGCTGTTTGAGGCGGTGTGGGGCGAAAAATACCTGGATAACAACAACACGGTGATGGCGCATATCGCCCGCCTGCGGGAAAAGCTGAACGAGCCGCCCCGCAGGCCGAAATTCATCAAAACCGTGTGGGGAGTGGGGTATAAGATCGATGCATAAATACTGGAAATACCTGCGGTTTCTCGTGATCCCCATCGCCCTTTTGCTGGCGGGCGGAATCATCTATTTCGTTGCCGACAAATTCTCCGACGGGGTGCTGGCAGACTGGCTTTCCCGGCGGTTTGCTTATGAAACGACGGAGCAGGACGGCGATGTGGTGCGCATCGTCCAGTGGATCAGCTGGGAGTCTGTCAAAGCCTATCTCACCAACGCGCTGGTTGTGCTGGTGCTGCTCGGTTCATGGATCGGCATTGTCGTGCACGACGTATTCCGGCAGCGCCAACGCCGCCGGAACGCACGGGAACTGGCGGCCTGTTTGCAGCGGTACCTTCTGGAGGAAGCCCCTCTGCCGGCGGACCTGCCGCCGGACGACGCGGAGGTCTTTTCCAAAATCGCCGACGCCAGGCTGAAAATGGACCGGGAAAAGGCCCTGCTGCGGGAGGAATCCCAAAAGAAAAACGATCTGGTCACCTATCTGGCCCACGATCTGAAAACGCCCCTCACCAGCGTGATCGGTTACCTGACGCTGCTGCGGGACGCGCCGGATATGCCCGCGCCGCAGCGGGCGAAATACACCGGCGTGGCCCTGAAAAAGGCCCAACGGCTGGAGGAGCTGACGGCGGAAATGTTTGAGATCACCCGCTTTAATCTTTCTTCCGTTGAGCTGCAGCCGGAGGACGTGAACCTGTCCCGGATGCTGGAGCAGCTGGCCTCGGAATTTGCCCCGCTGCTGACGGAAAAGAACCTGCGGATCGAGACGGACATCGCCCCGGAGGTCCGCTGCTTCTGCGACGTGGAAAAGACGGAGCGTATCTTTGACAACCTGCTGCGCAACGCGGTCAATTACAGCTACCCGGATTCCGCCATCACCCTGACCCTGACGCGGGAAGGGGAGACCGTGAGAATCGTGACGGAAAACCGCTGCCGGACCATCCCGCCGGAAAAGCTGGAGCGTATCTTTGAGCGGTTTTACCGGCTGGACGCGGCCCGGGGGAGCGAAACCGGCGGCAGCGGCCTGGGCCTTGCCATCGCCCGCCAGCTGGCGGAAGCCCAGGGAGGCGCGATCACCGCCGCAAGCGAAAACGGGACCGTCCGCTTCACCGTCACCCTGCCCGTCAGAAAATCGTAAGAATTTCGTCACAAAATCGTCAGTTTCTCTTGATATAAACCGAAAACACCCCGCTTTCCGCTGTGGTACAATGAGATCACAACGGAAAGCGGTTTTCTTTCTGTGCACAAAGGCGATTGGCCGAGTTCTTGCAGCACGGCGCCATACTGCCAGTTTGATCGGTTCTCCAATTCCCCATTGATGAAAGGAATTTAAGATGGAACAAAAACATAATCTGACAAAGATTCTGTTGTGCTGCGCCGTGGCGCTGCTGATCCTCGCGTCCGCCTCTTTCTGCGGAATGGCGCGGGGCACAAACGGCGGCCTGTCCGTGTTTTTCCTCCGCCGCTCGCCCCGGTATCAGGACGACTGGCGGCTGGTGCTGGTGAACGGCGATTATGCCCTGCCCAAAGGTTTTGCGCCGACGCTGCTGACCCTCTCCAACGGGGAGCAGGTGGATGAGCGCATCTATCCCGATCTGCAGCGGATGTTCGACGACGCCCGGGCGGCAGGCCTTTCTCCCTTTGTGCGGGCGGGTTACCGCACCGCCGAAGCGCAGGAGCGGATCATGGAAAACAGGGTAGACGCTCTTCT
>CAMJYF010000408.1 GCA_946409885.1 uncultured Clostridia bacterium
CTACGGCGGCTTCTGCCTGCTCTGGGGCACCTATTACTATGGGGACGATTTCGTGGAGAAGAGCGGCCTTGACATGGGGGAAATCTCCGCGGAGGATCTGGAGCTGGTGACGCTGTACTTTGCGGCGCGGGTCAACGACTTTGCGCCCCTGGTGCCCCGGGATGGGGAGGGGTGCTGCGCGTCGGATCGGGCTGCGCTGCTGGCAAGATCCCCGGCGCTGTTTCGCCGTGTGACGGGGGACTTCCCCTGCCTCGCGGGCCCCGAGGTGCCGGCCAAGCGGATGTTCTTCTCCCGCATCATGTCCATCATCGACTTCACGGGCTTCTTCTGCCCCTTCACCGGGGAGGCCAATGTGAACGCGGACTTCCCCGTGGGGCTCTTCGCCGCCACGGTGGCCCATGAGCTGTCCCACCAGCGCGGGGTGGCCAAGGAGCAGGAGGCAAACTTCGTGGCGGTGCTCGCGTCTCTGGAATCGGAGGATTCTGAGTACAGCTATTCCGCCTGCCTGCTGGCCTTCGTACACCTGGCAAACGCCCTTGCCACCGTCAAGCCCGAGGCGGTGCGGATGATCGACGCGGGGCTGGACGCGGGGGTGCTGGCGGAAAACAAGCTGTTTGCCACGCTGGACCCCACCGCCCGGTCCATTCAACTGCCGGACGGCCGGGAGATCATGCTGATCGACACGGTGGGCTTCGTCTCCCGCCTGCCGCACTTTTTGGTGGAGGCCTTTCAATCCACCCTGGAGGAGGCCGTCTCCGCCGACGTGCTGCTGATGATCTGCGACGCTTCCGACCCGGACTGCGAGGCCCAGGCGGAGGTGACCCGGGACATCTTAAAGGAACTGGGCGCGGAGGACAAGCCCCTGATCACCGTGTACAACAAGTGCGATATCGCGGATTCCTACCTGCTGCCCGTCACCAGAAACACAGTGAAGATCTCGGCGCTGAACGGTGTGGGCATTTCCTCGCTGTTGGAGTGCATCACGGAGAACCTGCCCCCCACCCGTAAACGCGTGCTGCTGCTGATCCCCTTTGACAAAGGGGGCCTGGCGGCGAGGATCCGGAACCGCTCGCGGGTGCTGCAAGAGGAATACCGGAACGACGGCCTGTTGCTGGACGCGGTCATCGACGTGTCGGATATGCCGTCCGTGCTGGAATATATACAGGATGAAGATTTCAATGAAACGTAGCACGCAGCCTCAGTTGCATCCACAACGCAGGTTTTATTACGGAGCTGAGGCTCCGTGCTGCCAAATAAAATACAGACAGGAGAGAAGAACATGGAACGCTATCTGATCATCAACGCCGATGATTTCGGCATGTGTCACGCGGGCAATCTGGCGGTGTTCGACCTGCTGCAAAAGGGCGGCATCACCTCCGCCACCATCATGGCCCCCTGTCCCTGGGCCAAGGAGGCGGCCCTTTTTGCCGCCGCTCACCCGGAATACGCCATCGGCCTGCACCTGACCACCACCAGCGAGTGGGGCACCTACCGCTGGGGTCCCGTCTCCCGCGGGGATATGAGCAGCCTGATCGACGAGGAAGGCTTTATGTGGCACGAAAGCGACCAGTTTGAAAAAGCCGCCGATCTGGCGCAGGTGGAGGCGGAGATCGACGCCCAATACGACAGGCTGGCCCGGTTCGGCTTTACGCCCTCCCATTTCGACAACCACATGGGCAGCCTTTACGGCGTGGCCACCGGCCGGTTCGAGCTGCTGGAGGTTGCCATAAAGGCCTGCGCGAAACACGGGGGCATGCCCTTCCGCTTCCCCTCCAAATTCACCGACGAGCAGTTCAGCAACAAGATGCTGGATATCCAGGTGCCCAAAGAGGTGGTGCTGGGCCTGCTGGATCAGGTGACCGCCGGGGCGACAGCCGCAGGCGTGGCGGTGCTGGACTACCTGATGCCCGGCGACTGGGACGGCCCCCAGAGCGAAAGCTACGAAAACTACCGGGAGTATATCTTTGAAAAATACCGCGCCTTCCCTGAGGGCATCATCGAGACCTACATTCACCCGGTGATGGAGTGCGAGGAGGTCAAGGCCATCTGCGGCAGCTGGCAGCGCCGCAACTGGGAATACAAACTGTTCAGCGACCCCAAAACGAGGGAATTCATTGAATCCCTCGGGATCAGACTCATCAATTACCGCGATCTCAAACGGATGCGGTTCGGAGCGTAAGGCAATGCAGATGTTGATGAGCCGGATGCGGGCGGCCATGGAGCGATACGACATGATTGCCCCCGGCGACCGGGTGGCCGTGGGCGTTTCCGGCGGCAAGGACTCGCTGGCCCTGCTGAAGGGTCTGGCGGAGCTGCGCCGTTTTTATCCCGCGCCCTTTGAGGTGGTGGCGCTGACCGCCGACCCCGGCTTTTTCGGCAAAGAGGCGGATTACTCCGCCGTGCAGGCCCTGTGCGACGAACTCGGCGTGGAATATATCATCCGCCGCACGGAGCTGTATCACGTCATCTTTGAAACGCGCAAAGAGAGCAACCCCTGCTCCCTCTGTGCCCGTATGCGTCGGGGGATACTGCACGATATGACCAAGGCCGCCGGGTGCAACAAGATTGCGCTGGGCCACCACATGGACGACATCGTGGAGACCCTGCTGAT
>CAMJYF010000409.1 GCA_946409885.1 uncultured Clostridia bacterium
GTGTAGATCTCGGTGGTCGCCGTATCATTAAAAAAGTAGATGATCTCCGTCATATAGTCGTACAGGCTGGTGTATTCTGTCTCAAAGCTGGCGGCCACGTCCTCTTTGTTCAGGTAGATGTTGATCTCGTCCAGCGCCAGGTGGTCCTTTACCCACTCCAGGCACTTGCCCGCGGTTTCCAGCTCGGCAAAGTAGTTGAACTTGCCCTGGTCCGCGCCCACGATGGCCGCGATCATGGCGGAGGCGTCCACAATGCTCTTTTCCACCACCGTGGAGACCCAGCCGGAGGTGCCGCAGTAGATGTGGGTGTCGCCGGGTTCCACCGCGCCGGCGCCAACGCCGATGAGGGACGCGTCGCCGCCGCCGCCGAACACGGCCGTGCCGGGCTTCAGCCCCAGCTCTTTGGCCTGCTGTTCCCGCAGGCCGCCCACCACGTCGGTGGATTTTACCAGCTCCGGCATGTGGGCCGGGTTCACGCCCAGGGTTTTGCACAGGCTTTCGGACCAGCAGTCGTGCTTCAGGTCGTACAGCAGCGCGCCAAAGGCGGAATCGCGGGTCATCACGCAGCGGCCGGTCATGCGGCAGATGAGGTATTCCTTCACGTCCAGCCACTTGTATATCTTTTTATAGTTGTCGGGTTCGTGATTCTTCACCCAGTTGTATTTCCACACCGGGTCTTTTACACTGGCCGCCACCGCGCCGGTGATGGCAAGGGATTTCAGCAGGATGGGCACGCTGGCCCCGGCCACCTGAATGCCGTGGGCGATGCCCTTTTTCAGCTCCTCCCGGGCCCGCTGGTCCATGTAGCTGAAGGCCCGGCGGATGGCGTTGCCGTCCTTGTCCACCAGCACCAGCCCCTGCATCTGCGAGCAGAAGGAGATCCCCTCGATCTGCTCGGGGGAAACGCCCGCCTCGGCAACGGCCTTGCGGGAGGTGTCGCAAAGGGCCTGCCACCACTCGTCGGGGTCCTGCTCCGCGCCGCCGTCCGGGAACACGTACAGCTGATAGCCTTTGGAGGCGCTGCCCAGCAGCCTGATGGTATCGGAAATCTCAAACACGCAGGTCTTTACGCCCGTGGTGCCGATATCAAAGGTGATCGCGTATTTCATCTGTTGCCACTCTCCTTATTTATGATCCAAGCCCGGCAGGGCTTCCGCGTTTCTTTCCACTTTCAACTTTTAACTTTCAACTTTTTTTAACGCAGCTGAGGCAGCGTGCCTCGGTTACAGCGTCTGCCGCCCCTGTATCGCCCGGGAAAGGGTCACCGTGTCCGCGTACTGCAGATCGCTGCCCACGGGCAGGCCGTAGGCCAGGCGGGTGACCTTCACCCCCAGGGGCTTCAACATTTTGGAAAGGTACATGGCGGTCAGCTCGCCTTCCACGTTGCTGCCGGTGGCCATGATGACCTCCTCCACGCCGCCGCCGTTCACGCGGGCCAGCAGCTCCTTTACCGTCAGGTCCTCCGGCCCCACCTCGTCCAGCGGGGAGATCACCCCGTGCAGCACGTGGTACACCCCGTTGTATTCCCGGGTGTTTTCAATGGCCATCAGCGATTCCACGTTTTCCACCACGCAAATCAGGCCCTGCCTGCGCTGGGTGTTCCGGCAGACGGGGCACAGCTCTTCATCGGTCAGGTTGCAGCAGACGGGGCAGCGGTGGATCTTTTCCCCCGCCTCCCGGATGGTATCCGCCAGCTCCGCCACCTCTTCCTTGGGCAGGCCCAGCACGTAAAAGGAGAGCCGCATGGCGGTTTTCGCGCCAATGCCGGGCATCTTGCGGAACTGCTCCGTCAGCTTCTGAAAGGATACGGCGCCGTCCATTCCTTAAAAGCCCAGTCCGCCGAGCCCCGGGATGTTCAACCCGCCGGTCAGGCCGTTCATTCTGGTCTCCATGGTGTCGTTGGCCTTGCGGATCGCCTCGTTCAGCGACGCCATCAGCAGGTCCTCCAGCATCTCCACGTCCTCGGGGTCCACTACCTCCGGCTTGATTTTGACGGAAAGGATCTCATGCTTGCCGCTGACGGTCACTTCCACCGCGCCGCCGCCGGAGCTGGCGGAAAACTCGGTGTTCTCCACTTCCTCCTGCGCCTGGTTCATTTCCACCTGCATTTTCTGGATCTTCTGCATCATGTCGTTGCGGGAGGGCTGATTGGGGATTCTTGCTTTCATATGACTTACTTCCTTTTTTAATCCAATTTGATCGTAAATTGACGGCCGAGCGTTTCCTGCGCGGCCTGATTGACGTATTTTTCCAGATAGGCCCGGTTGACGAACAGCTTCAGGTTCTCTTCCCGCAGCCGGATGCGCAGGGTGTTGCCCACAATGCGGGCGGTGGAATCCTCCAGCGTGCCGATCATGGGCGGAAAGCGCTTTTCCACGCCCAGTATCACCTGGCCCCAGGTGGCGCCGTCCACCGGCTGGCCTTCTGTTTCTTCCGCGTATCCTGCTGACGGCGCGGCGCTCTGCCGCGGGGCGGGGGCGGCGTCAAAGGGCAGCCCCTCCTCCTGCGCCGGCGCGGCGGCCGGGGCGGGAACCGCTGCCGCCGGTTTGGCTTTGGCGCGGTCCTGATGCTCCTCCATAAAGGCGTCAAAATCGAAGGGCTCGTCGTCCC
>CAMJYF010000410.1 GCA_946409885.1 uncultured Clostridia bacterium
GCGCCAAAGAGATCGCCCAGCCGGACTCCCCCACCGCGGAGACGATCGAAAACGTTTCCGCCCAGGACGTCGGCGCCACAAAAACCGACGCCGCAACCACCGAAAAGGACGAAACCACCGCCGCGGCAACCACCGAAAAAACGCCGGAAACGGAGGTCATCATCCGGCCCACGGAGCAGGTCACCTATTCCGAAGAGGAGGGCATCCCGGTGGCCAACGCCTATTTCTCCTTAAAGCTGCCCGCGGAATGGGACGGGCACTATCTCACCGCCACCAATTATCAGGGCGACGTGATGGTCCTGCGCATCCGGGAGATGGCCAGCGCGGAGGCCGGAGAGGACGGCACCCTGTTCTCGCTGGCGCTGGCGCCGGACGGCAGCGACTACGCCGTGGAAAACGGCAAGGAGCTGTATCAGCTGGCGGACGGCACAGACCGGTACACGCTGTATGTGGTCTACCCCGACGGTGATCCTTATACAGCGAAAGCAAGGCAGCAGTATGAGGCCATGCAAAAACAGATCGCGTCCATCCTGAGGACCCTGGAACCCGGTGAGGGCTTCCGTTTCCTGTAAAGGATCCGCACCGACAGCAAGCCGCGCCGCCCCGCCGCAGCGCGGTTTTTTTTCGCCGAACCGTCTCCGGAAAGCGCGGCGCAGGATGCCGCCGACTGTGACTCCCACTGTTTTTTCTATCAATTAACAATTGCGTATTATTTTGTACATATTTGCGTGATAGAATAAAGCAAATCATTTGGCGGAGGAGTTACCATGCAAAGAATCATCGCTTTTTTCATGACGATCCTGATGTTCCTGTTCCCCCGGCTGAACGTGCCGAAGACGGAATTTGACAAGGAAACCTGGACCACGGACTATACCTACGTCTTCGTCCACGGCCTCAGCGGCTGGGGCGATTACAGCCCTGTCAACGCCGTGATGCCCTACTGGGGCATGTTCGGCGGCAACCTGATGAAATACCTGAACGCCCGGGGCGTAAAGGCCGTGGCGGCCACCGTGGCCGGCGCCGACAGCGCCTGGGACCGGGCCTGCGAGCTCTACGCCCAGTTGACCGGCACCAGAGTGGACTACGGCAAGGAACACAGCGAGCGCTGCCACCACCCGCGCTTCGGCAAGGATTATTCCCGCTGCCCGCTGATCGAAGAGTTCAGCGCGGAAAACAAGATCAACCTGCTGGGCCACTCCTTTGGCGGGGCCACGGTGCTGACGTTTTTGGAGCTGATGGCCAACGGCAGCGACGCCGAGCGGGAAGTCACGCCGGCGGAGGAGCTTTCCCCCTTCTTTGCCGGCGGCAAGGGGGACTGGGTGTATTCCGTCACCGCCCTTTCCGCGCCCATGAACGGCACCAGCGCCTATGAGGTGCAGCCCACGTTGGAGGAGCACGCCGACCCCCGCGCCTACATGACCACTGACACGCTGAACGTCGCCTCCACCACCACCCAGGACGGCCGCATCCCGGAGGACAGCGCCGCCTACGATATGCACATCGACAACGCCCTGAAAATACTGGAGGGGATCGAGACCCTCGGCAGCGTCTACTACTTCTCCCTCCCCTGCTGCTACACCGAGCAGCAGGAGGACGGCACCTGGGCCCCCAAGGAGGGCATGGAGCCGCTGTTCGTCAGCGCCAGCGAGCGCATCGGCCGTTACACCGGCGTGACCGAGGGCGGCTACGTGGTGGACGAAAAGTGGCGGCCCAACGACGGTCTGGTGAATACCTGGTCCGCCCGAGCCCCCTTCAACGCGCCGCAGCAGGACCTTGACCGGGAGAACATTCAGCCCGGCGTGTGGAACGTGTTCCCCACCGTGGAGGGCGACCACATGTACCTGCAGGGCGGGTTGATCTACAACAACGGCATCCGCGAGATCTACACCGATCTGATCACGCTGATCAATACCATCGCTTAACGCAACAGGAGGAAACAATCATGGCCAACAAATACGCAGGCACACAGACAGAAAAGAACCTGGAGGCCGCCTTTGCGGGCGAATCCCAGGCGCGCAACAAATATACCTATTTCGCTTCCAAAGCCAAGAAAGAAGGCTTTGAGCAGATCGCCGCGCTGTTCCTGAAAACCGCCGACAACGAAAAGGAACACGCCAAGCTGTGGTTCAAGGAGCTGAACGGCATCGGCGATACGGCGGAAAATCTGGCGGCCGCCGCGGACGGCGAAAACTACGAATGGACCGACATGTACGAGGGCTTTGCCCAAACCGCCGAGGAAGAGGGCTTCCCGGAGCTGGCGGCGAAATTCCGCGGCGTGGCGGCCATTGAAAAGGCCCACGAGGAGCGCTACCGCGCCCTGCTGCAAAACGTGGAGACCGCGCAGGTCTTCGCCAAAAGCGAGGTGAAGGTGTGGGAGTGCCGCAACTGCGGCCACATCGTGGTAGGCACCGCCGCGCCGGACGTCTGCCCCGTCTGCGCCCATCCGCAGAGCTACTTCGAGGTGCGTGAGGAGAATTACTGATTCCCCGAGGCCATCCCCGGCAACCGGCAAAACGGCTGACTGCGGCCTCTGCAAATTGTAGTTTAGCGAGCTGTTGCGAACCCGGTAGCGCGGCACCTCAGTGCCGCTATTGGGAAATGT
>CAMJYF010000411.1 GCA_946409885.1 uncultured Clostridia bacterium
CCTGGGCGTGCACGTCATCGATCTGGCCCGGTACATCATGGGCAATCCCAAACCGGTCACCGTCTTCGGCGCCACCTTCGATAAGATCGGCGCCCGCGACCACATCAAGACCACCGGCTGGGTTTCGCAGACGGTGGAAAGCAAGCCCATCTTTACCGTGGAGGATCTGGCCACCGCCATGATCCGCTTTGACAATGGCGCGGTGCTGCACGTGGAGGCCAGCTTCAACCTGAACCTGAAAAACCCCACCGGCGACATCAACATCTTCGGCAACAAGGCCGGGCTTTCGCTGGAGCCCTTTGAGCTGCACACCGAGTGCAACGACCGCATCGCCGATATCGTGATCCACGGCGACAACGGCTTTGACTTTTCCCGCGACTTCAACCGGGAGGTGAAGAACTTCGCGGACGCCGTGGAGGGGAAGGCCGCCTGCCTGGCCACCGCCGAGGACGGCGTGGAGCTGATGCGCATTCTGGACGCGGTGTATGAATCCGCCGCCACCGGAAAATCCGTGGATATCGTCCGATAAAACAGTAGAGGAGTGAGGGCAGTTGTACTTAGATAAACAGGACAAAAAGACCCTTGACGCCATCCGGCACCAGGTGCATATGACCGGCGAGCTGCTGACGCTGCGGCAGATGCTGGACCGCATGGAGGTCTACGGCGACCGGCCCTGTATGGTGGAAAAGGAAAAGGGCGTTGTGGTGACCCATTCGGTGCGGGACTTCCGTGAGGACGTGTACGCTCTGGGTACCGCCCTGCTGGAGATGGGGCTGAAGGGCAAGCACATCGGCATTCTCAGCGAAAACTCCTACCGCTGGGTGGTCACGTTTTTCGCCGTCACCTGCGGCGTGGGCGTGGTGGTGCCCGTGGATAAGGAGCTGAAGGACGAGGATATCAGTTATCTGTTCACCAAGGCGGATACGGACGCGGTGTTTTTCAGCAACATGTACCGCAAAACGGCGCAAAAGCACCGGGAGGCGGACGCCAACTGCGGCGCGCTGGTGTGCATGAACAAAAAACAGGAGAACCCCGAGATCCTGTTCATTGACGACCTGATCGCAAAGGGCAAAGAGCTGATCAAAGCGGGGGACCGCCGTTACGCGGAGGCGAAGGTGGAAAAGGACGACCTGGCCGCCATCGTGTTCACCTCCGGCACCACCGGCGTAAACAAGGGCGTGATGCTCTCCCACGGCAACTTTGCCCAGAACGCGGACGGCGTGCTGGAATCCATCCCGCCGGAGTACAGCTCCATTTCGCTGCTGCCCATGAACCACGTGTATGAGCTGAGCTGCGATATCTTTACGGCGCTGTACATGAACGCGGTGATCTATATCAACGATTCCATCAAGAACTTTATGAACAACGTGCAGGAGTTCAAGCCGGACGCCTTTGCCATCGTGCCGCTGGTGATCGATACTATTTATAACACCATCTGGCGCACGGCGGAGCAGACCGGCAAGGCCGAGGTGCTGAAAAAGGCCATGAAGGTTTCCAACTTTCTGCTGGATAAGTGCCATATCGACCTGCGTCCCGTGCTGTTCAGGAACATCAGCGAAAAGTTCGGCGGCAAATTCCCCACCATGTCCTGCGGCGGCGCCCCCACCCGGGTGGAGTACGTCAAGTGCCTGTGCGACCTGGGCTTTAAGATCTACAACGGCTACGGCCTGACGGAATCCTCCCCCACGGTGACGCTGAACCTGGATTGCCGCCACAAGCCCGACTGCGCCGGAAAGGCCTTCCCCAAGGCGAAGTTCATGATCCACGACCCGGACGAGAACGGTGTGGGCGAGATCTGGATCAGGGGCGAAAACGTCACCAGAGGCTACTACAAGGACGAGGCCGCCACCGCCGCCTCCTTTGAGGACGGCTGGTTCAAGACCGGCGACTACGGCCGCACGGACGCGGAAGGGCTGCTGTACATCGCGGGCCGCAAAAAGAACCTGATCATTCTGGACAACGGCAAGAACGTCTACCCGGAAGAGGTGGAGAGCTTCTTTATGGAGCACATCGACTATATTCAGGACGTGGTGGTGTTCGAGGGGGAAAAGGAGATCAACGGCCGCCCGCAGAAGATCATCGTCGGCGCGGTCCACACCAACCCGGAAAACCTGCCGGACATGACAGAGGAAGAGATCATCGCGCGGATGAATGAGGATATCGCCAGGGTCAACAAGCTGCTGCCGGGCTATAAGCGCCTGCAGGATCTGTACCTGACCACCGAGGCGTTTGAGATCAATTCCACCCGCAAGGTGATCCGACAGAAGGTCATCGACCGTTATTACGCATCCATCAGATAACAGGAGGAATTCGCTATGCTGGATAAAATCAGAGAAATCGTCTGCAAATTCGTGGACGTCGCGCCGGAGGATATCACCCCGGAAACCAACATCCGCCACGATCTGGGCCTGAACTCGCTGGAGCTCATCAACCTGGCTGTGGAGATCGAGGAGGCCTTTGACGTGGAGATCCCGGACCGGGAAGCCATGGACCTGGAAACCGTCGCTGACGCCATGCGGATCATTGAGGAGTATCAGGATTAATATATCCTTACCCATAAAAAAACGGAGCCGCGGCTCCGTTTTTTTATGGGTAAGGAT
>CAMJYF010000412.1 GCA_946409885.1 uncultured Clostridia bacterium
ATCACTACGATGACAGGATGACAAAATATTTTAGGCTAGGAAAATATTGTATTGCAATTAATGGATTACATACAGATATACAAGATCGGAACAATGGGTAAAATCTTGCTCAGTTGAACGGTGACGTTCTTCTAAAATAACACGGTGAAAACGGTAAAGGCTAAGTGGTATATGACTATAAAGGAGTGATATATCATAGAAGAGGTATGGAAAGACATTCCCGGATGGGTTCGTCCGCATTGACTTTGACAAAGAGCCGGAATACCATTCGTTTTTCCGCTCTACAAAAGACGTCCGCCGGATCCTGCAGAATCTGGAATTCGCCGTAGGCCGGCCCATCACCAAGGATACGCTGCTGATCTTTGACGAGATCCAGGCGTGCGGCGACGCGCTGAATACGCTGAAATATTTCTGCGAGGACGCCCCGGAATACCCTGTCGCCAGTGCGGGCTCGCTGCTGGGGCTGATGCTGTCCAAGGGCTTTCCCGTGGGCAAGGTGGATTTTCTGACGCTGGGCCCCATGAGCTTTGAGGAATTTTTGGAGGCCAACGGCGACCAACGGCTGGTTTCCTATCTGAAAAGCATTGATACGATTGAACCGGTCCCCGAAATATTTGCGGGCCCCCTGACGGAAAAGCTGAAAATGTATTACGTTGTCGGCGGTATGCCGGAGGCGGTGCTTGTGTGGACGGAAAACAGGGACGTTTCGGCGGTGGACAGGGTGCAAAGCGACATCCTCGCCGCCTATGAGCACGATTTTGCCAAACACGCCGATAAAACCGACGTGCCGAAGATCCGCCTGATCTGGGATTCCCTTCCCTCACAGCTGGCGCGGGAAAACAAAAAATTCCTTTACAGCGCCGTCAAAACCGGCGCGCGGGCCAGGGAATACGAAAACGCGCTGCTGTGGCTGAAAAACGCAGATCTCATCAAAAAGGTGCCCCGGATCACCAGACCGGGAATTCCCCTTTCCGCCTACGAGGACCTTTCCGCCTTTAAGATCTATATGCCCGACGTGGGGCTGCTGCGCCGTCACGCGCGTCTGGCCGCCTCCGCTTTCACGGAGGAAAACCGTCTGTTTACGGAATTCAAGGGAGCGCTGACGGAAAACTACGTGCTGCAGAACCTGCTGCAGATCAAAGACGTGGCGCCGTACTACTGGTCCGACGGTCTGCATGAGGTCGATTTCGCCGTTCAGTTTGAAAACGATATTTTCCCCGTTGAGGCCAAAGCCGGGCGGAATATCGGCGGGGCCAGCGTCAAAGCCTACACAAAGGCCTATGAGGAGCAGACCAGACTGATCCTGCGCTGTTCCCTGCAGAACCTGTCCCTGAACGGCAAGGTGCTTAATGTGCCGCTGTTTCTGCTGGGCGAGCTGCGCCGCCTGACGGAATGCGCCCTGCGGCAGCGGGGATAAGGCAAAAATCCCTTCGATATCTTGTATGAAATTTTTTCATCAATAAATAAAAACCACAAGATATTGATTTTTCTATTGACAACGCCGTATAATCGTGCTATGATAGGCAAGCACGCTAATCGGGCGCCTTCGCGGCGCTCGTCTTTTACGAGAGAAAGAAAAAATGGGAAAGAAAGGGAAACGAAGACCATGTCTTATCAGGTAATCAAGCGCGACGGCAAGATCGCGGAATTCGATATCAAAAAGATCGCGGCGGCCATCACCCAGGCCTTTGAGGCGCAAAACAAGCAGTATCACCCCGGCGTGATCGACTTTCTGGCGCTGAAGGTGACGGCGGATTTTGAGCCCAAGATCAAGGACGACCTGATCGCGGTGGAGGACATTCAGGATTCCGTGGAATCCGTGCTGGTGCAGGCGGGCTACGCCGATATCGCCAAGGCGTATATCCTCTACCGGAAAAACCGCGAAAAGATCCGCAACATGAAATCCACCATTCTGGATTACAAGGAGATCGTGGACAACTACGTGAAGGTCAACGACTGGCGCGTGAAGGAGAACTCCACCGTCACCTACTCCGTGGGCGGCCTGATCCTCAGCAACTCCGGCGCCATCACCGCCAACTACTGGCTTTCCGAAATCTACGACGAGGAGATCGCCAACGCCCACAAAAACGCGGATATCCACCTGCACGACCTCTCCATGCTGACGGGCTACTGCGCGGGCTGGTCCTTAAAGCAGCTCATCGAGGAGGGCCTGGGCGGCGTGACCGGCAAGATCACCTCCGCCCCCGCCAAGCACCTGGCCACCCTTTGCAACCAGATGGTCAACTTCCTGGGCATCATGCAGAACGAGTGGGCCGGCGCCCAGGCGTTCTCCTCCTTCGATACCTACCTGGCCCCCTTTGTAAAGGCGGATAACCTCAGCTACAACGAGGTCAAAAAGTGCATCGAGTCCTTCATCTTCGGCGTGAACACCCCCAGCCGCTGGGGCACGCAGGCGCCCTTCAGCAACATCACGCTGGACTGGACCGTGCCCGCCGACCTGGCCGTAAAGCCCGCCATCGTGGGCGGCAAGCCCCAGGATTTCACCTACGGCGACTGCAAAAAGGAGATGGACATGGTCAACAAGGCGTTCATCGAGACCATGATCGAGGGCGACGCCAACGGCAGAGGCTTCCAGT
>CAMJYF010000413.1 GCA_946409885.1 uncultured Clostridia bacterium
GGACAACCGGGACGGCCTCATGTGCGGCATCTGCAACGGCTTCCAGGCCCTCATTAAGCTCGGCCTTGTGCCCTACGGCAAGATCATCGACACAGACGCAACCTGCCCCACGCTTACCTTCAACACCATCGCGCGCCACCAGAGCCGCATCGTGCGCACCCGCATCGCCAGCAACAAATCCCCGTGGCTGTCCCTGATGCACGTGGGCGATATCGTGAGCGTGCCCATTTCCCACGGTGAAGGCCGCTTCCTTGCGGACGAGGCGTTGATCCGGCAGCTGGCCGCCAACGGGCAGATTGCCACCCAGTACGTGGACGAGGACGGCGCCGCCACCATGGATATCCGCTATAACCCCAACGGCTCCCTGTTCGCCGTGGAGGGCATCACCTCCCCGGACGGCCGCGTCTTCGGCAAAATGGGCCACAGCGAACGCACCGGCGCAGGGCTTTATAAAAACGTCCCCGGCAATTACGACATCCGCATGTTCGAGGCGGCGGTGAAGTATTTTGCACAACCGTAGCACGGCGTCTCACGCCGTTCAAGTCGTAAGTCGTGAGTCGTAAGCTGCGTCGCAGCTCAAACGCAGCACGCAAGCCTCGGCCGCGTTATCATTAGTAGCGCAAATCAATGTTTGAACAGAATACAATTCCGGCGCGGGGTGCATGGTTCGCACGCCGCGCCGGATCGTTGATCGGATCGGAACGGATATGAATTGTATCGTCCGGGCTCCTCGGCAGAGGATTCGTGAAGGACCACGTGGTTTTTCCGGCGGCGTTTACGCGGCGGCTCAGGCGGAAATGCACGCGTAGCGTTCGCTGTTCAGCACGCTGCTGACGAATTTGGCCGGGTTTGCGTCGTTTTCCACCGCCAGCCGGAAGATCGTGGGGCTGAAGCCGGAGACCAGCGTCGCGCCGGACTCGTCGTGCCTCACGGGGAAGGAGCCGTGGCGGGACTGGAGGTTCCAGAAGACGACCGAGGGCAGCCGGTAACCGTGGCTCCGGTACAGCTGCTCCGCCTGATGGAACACTGTCGCGTCCCCGTCCACGCCCTCGTCGAATTCCATATCCGAGAGGATATAGAGCGTTTCCGGCAGGTCCGACTGGGGCAGATGATTCCGGACAGCGGTCTTCAGGATCAGGTCAAACACGGCCAGCAGGTCCGTGTTGCTGCATTCGGCGTAGGTCATGCATTGGGCGACCTTTTTGGTGATATCGTCCCCCTGCAGCCGGACGAGCCGCGGGTGGCGGGAGAACGTGATGAAACAATTGTGGAACGCGCCGCGGTTCCGTTCCGCCAGATAGATCCCAAGCGACATGGCCACGTGGGCCGGCCGCGTACCGCGGCCGTCGATCGGACTCCAGAACATGGAGCCGGAGCCGTCCACCACCGCAAGGGCGTTTCTGTCATCGGTGAAATCGGGCATCGACCGCCAGACCGTGTCCAGCGTGCGCTGTTCCGCGCGGCTTTGGGCGGAGAGGGCGGAATGGACGATCTCATAGGGGAAGACCCCTTTCGCATGCAGCTTCGCTTTGTTGGCTTCCACGTCCTTCAGGTAATCCTGAAAACGTTTTCCGTCCCGCCGTAAAAATGCGTCCCGGTGCAGGTACAGCGCCCGCGAGGGCATGGCGGCGTAGTCAAAGGCGGTCTCTTTTTTGCAGAGCTTTGTTTCAAGGATACCGATATGGGCGCGCAGCCGGGACAGCGTCTTTCGGTACGTCCGCTCCTTCATGCCCAGCAGCTCCGCCACGCGGAGGGCCATCTTCCGGGTCTTTCGGGAGGACGCGTTGACCGAAGGCAGCCACTTGGCCAGCAGGGAGACCGGCTCTCCCCGGAAGAGCGCCTGCAGATCCGCGTTGAGGCGGTTGCGCAGGAACTCCGCCAGCGCCGGTTCACAGGGGGTCCACAGCAGCGAGCAGAGGTCGTCGAACCGCCCGTAGGACGGGATCAGGGCCAGATTTTTATTGACGGCTTCGGGATAGTGCCGGGCGAGATACTGCAGGATCACCCGGAAGGTGTTGCGTTCGCCCAGCCCCAGATGGATGTCCCGGGCAAAAAACGCCGTGCGCAGCGCCATGTCGCTGTCTTTGGCAAAGGCCCGGATAAAGTATCGCAGGATGTCCTCCTGCGAGTCGTTCCGCATGGTGCCGATCAGGAAAAACAGATCGACGACGCTGTGGTCGGTGGACCGGAAGGCTTTCGCGCCGTTTTCGGTCCTGGTTTCGTTTTGCATAGCAGCAAGTTCATTCAACATCATAATATCCCTCTTTTCTTTGTCAGATCATAAAAGGAAGTCGAGCGCCGGCGGACGGGGTCCGCGCATCGGCCACGGTACGGTTTGGCTTCTTTTAGCCTATTCAATTGTAACGCGGGGAAATCTTGAAAGGACGCGGGAAAACGGCGTCCGATACCGCACGCGCGGTATCCAAAAAACAATAGTCGATCAATGAAAAGGATTGCTGTCTGTACCGTATAAATTGCCGGTGCGCAGACCCTGTCCGCCGGGTGCGGTTGAAGAAGCAAAAAAACAGCAGTTCGGATTTTAGGGGAGATGATCCGGCGGACGGGGTTTGCGCATCGGCCATGGTACGGTTTGGCT
>CAMJYF010000414.1 GCA_946409885.1 uncultured Clostridia bacterium
GCATTCCGTATTCCGAATTCCGCATTAAAACGGCTCGACAAACTCCCAATTTGTGTAAATCCATCCACTGGAAAAGCTGAGCGACTTCCGACTCACTGCTTCCGACGAAAGACACCGCAGCGGCGTCCGTTGCCGGACGCCGCCGCGGGCAGGGGGGGCTATTATTACTCGCCGGTGTACGCCAGCACCTTTTCCAGCAGGTCCTTTACGAACCCGCAGCTGGTGTAGGCGGCGAATTTCTGGTATACGTCGTTTTTCCGTTCGTCGGCAAAATCGCACACGCTTTTGGCAATGATGGCGTGGGGCCTGGGCTCCAGCGCGTGGGCGGCGGCGTAGGCCACGCCGTAGCCTTCCATCTCCACGCCCTCCGTCTCCTCAAAGCAGGTCATCACCTGTTTTTGCAGGATCAGCTTGTTGGCCACCACCGCCGTGCCGCTGGCCAGCGGGCCGTAGTGGACGTGGAACTCGTTGCTGTCCGACTTGATATAGTCCACAATGGCCTTCATGTGGTCGCCGGTGATCTTTACGGTGGTGGGCCTTGGGGTAAAGCCCACCTCGCCGAAGACGATTTCCGCCTTGTGGGGGGAAACGTATTTGCCGTTGGAAAAATTCCACACGGAATCCGCCAGCAGCACGTCGCCGAATTCCTGGTATTCCGTCTCCGCAAAGCTGCCGGTGCCCGCCGCAATGCCGGGCATGATCACGTATTCGGGGGTAAAGAGATAAATCATCTTCGCGGTCAGCGCGGCGCTGGCGGTCATGCCCATTTCGTCCTGCCGGGCGCAGATCACCCGCAGCCGCCTGCCGCCCTTTTCAATGAAGGCCTCTTTGTATGCCTGGTCGTCGCCGTCAATCCGCAGCTCCGCCCAGTCGAACATCCGCAGGACAGCCTGTTGTTCGGTCTCCGTGACGTAGATGATTATGGCAAAGGTCTGATAGCGCTTCATTCCGGTCTCCTTTTTCGTTGCTGCTGAACTGGTATAAATCCAATATACCATAATTACGCGGGGAACGCAATAGAAAAATCGGTGAACCGGGCGCGGCGCCCCGCGTCCGGTTTGCTGATGGTTAAACCCGGAACTCCGTGACGCGCAAAAAAATTCCCGCTCCGGAAAGCGGGAATCCTGTGGGGCCGGGGCGCGGCGCCCGGAATGATTTTTTACGGCGCGGTGCGGAAATCCGCGGTAAGGGCCTCGCCCTTCTGCAGCCACACGTTCAGGGGCGTTACCGTGACGGTGTAATCCGTGTTGGCGGCAAGGCCGGTCACGGTGCAGCTGAGGGTCTCGGGCATGGGCTCGAAATAGTATTCGGAATAGATCTCCTTTTCGGCCGTGGGCTTGAAGGGATTGGAGCCGTCCGAAACGGAAATACGGTAGCCGTACACGCACACGTCGTCCCTGGCCTGATCGAAGGTCACGGAGACGGAATCGGCGGTGGCGCCGGTGACGGTCAGGGAAGCGCCCTCGTCAAACTGCGGTACGGAGGCCGTCTTTTTGCGGGCGGAGGTGTACACGAAGGTGGAGGGATCGGAGGGCTTGCGGATGAAGTACACCAGATTTTTGGCGGGGTCGTCCGCGTTGGAGGGGGTCTTCATGAAGTCCTCGGTGAGGATGTTGAAGGGGGAAACGCGCACGCGGTTATTGGCGTCCACCTCCACGAACAGGTACTGGGCGGCGTTTTCGCTGCCGGCGGGCACGGTGTTGTCGCCGATATCCCGCTCCATCTCAAAGTATTTCAGCGTGCCGGTGCCGATCTGGGTGTAGCTGTTCTGCCACACGTCGATGGGGTTGTTGATGGGCCCGTGGGAGTGGCCGGAGAAGTTGATCACCTGGGGGAACTGGGCGTAGACCATGTGCAGCGGCAGGGACATCTGCGTGTACCAGCTGCGGGAGACGTACACCGTGTTCCAGATGTGGCCGTGCTGCATGGTAAAGATGGGTTTTTCGGGATCGTCCTTGCTGGCCTTGGCCAGCTCGTTCTGCATCCAGAACATCTGCATGGGGGAATGCCAGGTATCCGTGGGGGTGGGGGAGATGCCGATGATGTGGAAGCCCTTGATCACCACGTGCTTGTCCAGCTCCTCGCCCATGTACTGCTGATAGCCGTCGTGGCCGGTGGTGGCAAATTCGTGGTTGCCCATCACGGTGACCATCCGGGTGCCGTCCCGCAGGTTTTCCTCCACCACGCGGTTCAGGATGGCGTATTCCTCCGGCGAGCCGGAATCCACGTTGTCGCCCGCCAGCAGAATGGCGTCCAGCGTCTGATAGGTGGGGTGGGCGTCGGCATAGGCGTAGGCGGTCTGGAACATCTTGGCCAGCCGGTCGCCGTTGCGGTCGTCGCCCGCGGTGATGTGCACGTCGGAAGCGATGGCGAAGCGGAACACGGGCACAAAGTCACCCTCAATATCCTCCGCAAGCTGGGTCTCCATCTCCTGCTGCTTTGTTTTCGGCACAAACGACAAACCCGTCAGCAGCATCAGAAAGGCCAGCGGGAAGGCTAATATCGCTTTGATTCTGGTAAAAAAATACATAATGTTTCCTCTATTCCTCTTTTCTTACTCTCTATCATACCGCAAAACAGGGGG
>CAMJYF010000415.1 GCA_946409885.1 uncultured Clostridia bacterium
AAATCAACGAAATGATTGAATCAACGAAATGACTGAATCAGGATGATGCAATTCGCGTGATACAGGTTCATATCATTCCGCATTCCGCATTCCGAATTCCGAATTAGCTCGACAAATCCTTATTTTTTCAGCCGCTTTTCGGCGGCGATGCGTTCTTTGTCGAAGCGGCGCTCGTCGTTCAGGGCCTGTTCCCTGGCCCGTTCGGCGGCAAGGCGTTCCTCGCGGCCCCGCGCCACGTCGTCGTGGTCCGCCATGATCTCGTCCAGCCTTGCGTAGCCCTCGTACAGGCCCAGCGTGCGTTTTGCGGCCAGGTAGGGGGCCGCCACCTCGGTGTAGAGGTTCTGCGCCTTGTTGGCCGCCCGCATGGCTTGGCGGCGGGCCTTTGCCTGCTCCTTCGTACCGTCGGGCATATCGTAGGCGTCCTCCGCCGTCCGGGGGTCGAAGGGAACGACGCCCTCCGGGTAGTGCTTCGCGGCGAGACGCGCGCTCTTCAGCAGGGCGCGGGCGTTGCGCACCTCCTGCTTGCGCCAGACCTTTTCCTCTTTTACGTGGGTCTGGGGCAGGGCGTGGGCCATTTCAATGATTTCTTCGGCGTTTTCAAAGAACCGGTCGGGGCCGCCGGAGACGATCTTTTCGCAAAGCGCCACCTGTGCCCGGCCGAACTCCGTCTGGAAGCGGTTCAGCTCCCGCGTGACGAAATCGGCGATCTCCAGCTCCTCGTTGAACTCCCTGGCTTCGTTGATGCGGGTCTTGACGGCCTTTACCCGTTCGGCCCGCTCCGCTTTGTCGGCGGCGGGCTGCCGTCGGGCGGCGGCGACCTCTTTACGGCGGGGCACGGCGGCCTTTTCTCTGCCGTGGTATTCCCGGGCCTTGCGCACCGCGTCGCAGCCCTCCAGATAGGTGGTCTCGTCCCTGGCGCCCGCCAGCGCGTCCTCTACCACGGCGCGGATGCGGATCACCCGGATCATGGCCCGCTGGCCGTTTTCGCTGATATCGTAGGCGAACCAGGGCAGGATATCCAGCGCCGCCCCTACGATGGAGATGACCAGCAGCGTATCCATCAGGGAATACAGCACGCAGTTGGGGTTCTTTGTCTGCTGCGACAGAGGCAGCGATTCGTCGTAGTTTTTGTACACGTCCAGCACGGAGTAGTCGCTGCCGTCAAAGCCCTTTTGCTTGTAGACCCAGGGGATGAACAGGCCCGTCACCATGCCGATGGCCCCGCCCGCGTAGGACTGCACGAAGCCGAAGGCCCCGTCGATGCGTTCGCCGATCAGGTACTGCTGGTTGTCGCGCATATCCGCCTCGATGGCGGAGTCGATGACGTTGTAGGTGTCGATGAACCGGTCCAGCGTGTAGACGATAAAGAGGCCGATCCCGGCCATGGGGCTTTTATAGAAGAGGAAGTAGCTGGCGATAAGGAAGACCTGCACGAAGTTCTTTACCAGCTTGATCTTCTTTTTGCCGAACCGCCGGATGAACCAGGGCGAAAACAGCATCCCCCAGAAGTTGGCGTTGTAGGAGACGGTGTTCAGCAGGCCGTAGGTGGTGCTCTTCATGATGTGGGCGCGGTAGACCAGCCAGTCCCAGATGTTGCCCTTGGCGTCCTCTAAAAAGTTGTTCCAGCTGTCGGCGCAGCGGATCCAGAAGATCTTGTTGCCCGCCACGGCCCGCACGGAGGTGACCAGGCCCACCCTGGCGATGCGGCTCTTGGGCAGCACCAGCCGCTCCTGGGTGCCGAAAAAGGCCAGCAGCACCAGCGGCATCAGCAGCGCCATGGGGGTATAGGCCCCCCGGAAATAGCGCAGGTTGTACTTGTCGCCGTTGTCGCACAGCACGTCCACCATAAAGGGGTAGTAAACGTTGTTGACGGTGTAGCCCATGGAGTAGATGATACTGGTGATGGCCATGATCTTGGTGCGCTCCTGGGTGTTGGGCGTGATCACGTGGATCATGTTGGTAACGCCTGTGGTGACCCAGCCCTGCACGTAGCTCTGCAGCTCCGACATGACGAACAGCACGGCGATCATCACGTACCGGGCGCCCTTGTAGGAGCCGTCCCGGATGGCGTCGTAGGGCAGCCAAAGGGACAGGAGCGTGAGGCACATGGAGGGGATGGCCAGCTTGATATATTTGCGGTACTTGCCCTCCTGCAGGCGGAAGTTATCGATGATCCAGGCGTTCAGCGGCGTTAAGGCGTAGCCGATGAAGGTGCACACGTAGCTCATCACCAGCAGCTCCCGGTTGTTCATGTGCAGGGTCATGCCCGTGAACTGGTTGCCCACGCCAAAGCCGATGGTCCACTGGATGGACATATACAGCGCCATCCAGCCCACCGAGAGCATCACGACCTCCTTATAGGGGACGTACTCCCCGGGCCGCGGCTGCTTCCAGTAGTATTTTACCTCTTTTACGGTATCCAGCGCCTTGTTGACCAGCTCCACACCGTCACACCTCATCCCGTTTTCTTTTTTTTATTGTACCATAGAAAAAAAGCATTTGCAACGGGGAAAATAGTATGATATAATATCTGCAAAGAAATATGACAGGGAAGGATAAACGGGGATTTATCGAGCCG
>CAMJYF010000416.1 GCA_946409885.1 uncultured Clostridia bacterium
AGTCGATCGCGCCGGACTTCTTCAAAAGGTCCTTGACGGTATCGGTGGGCTGCGCGCCGTTGGCGATCCACTGCTTGGCCTTCTCGGCGTCCACCTTCACGGTGGAGGGCGTGGTCATGGGATCGTAGATGCCGATCTCCTCGATGAAGCGGCCGTCGCGGGGATAGCGGGAATCCGCCACCACGATACGATAGAAAGGTGCTTTCTTGGCGCCCATGCGGCGCAGACGAATTTTAACTGCCATTGTTGAGTTCCTCCAATAATAATAGATGATTTTATATTTAAACACGCTGTGTCTAAAACGTAGTTACATTTTAAACCCGCCGGGCATACCGGGTCCGCCGGGCATCATGCGGCGCATCTTTTTCTTGCCGCCGCCCTTGGTGTTGAACTGCTTGAACATTTTCTGCATCTGCTTGTACTGGGACAGCAGCCGGTTCACGTCCTCCACCTGCATGCCGCAGCCCGCGGCGATGCGGCGCTTGCGGGAGGGGTTGATGATATCGGGCTTTTCCCGCTCCTTGGGGGTCATGGAAAAGATGATGGCCTTGGTCTTGTCAATGCCGCTTTCGTCGATATCCGCGTCCCTGATCTTTTTGCCCACGCCGGGGATCATGGAGAGCAGGTCCTTCATGGAGCCCATCTTCTGCATCTCCTCCAGCTGCATCAGCAGGTCGTTGAGATCGAAGCGGTTCTGGCGGAGCTTCTTTTCCAGCTCCTCCGCCTTCTTTTCATCCAGCGTGCTTTCCGCCTTTTCGATCAGGGACAGCACGTCGCCCATGCCGAGGATCCGGCTGGCCATGCGGTCCGGGTGGAACACGTCCAAGTCGTCCAGCTTTTCGCCGATGCCCACGAACTTGATGGGCTTGCCGGTGACGGCCCTGGCGGAAAGCGCCGCGCCGCCTCTGGTGTCGCCGTCCAGCTTGGTCAGCACCAGGCCGTCGATGCCCAGGGCCTCGTTAAAGGTGGAGGCCACGTTGACCGCGTCCTGGCCCAGCATGGAATCCACCACCAGCAAAATCTCGTGGGGCTTTACCTCCGCCTTGATGTTTTTCAGCTCCTGCATCAGCTGCTCGTCGATGTGCAGACGGCCGGCGGTATCCAGGAAAACGTAGTCGTAGCCCTGGTCCTTGGCCAGCCGCACGGCCTGACGGGCAATCTCCACAGGATCGGTTTTACCCATTTCAAACACGGGCACGCCCGCCTGCTCGCCCACCACCTGCAGCTGTTTGATGGCCGCGGGGCGGTAGATATCGCAGGCCGCCAGCAGAGGACGGTGCCCCTGCGCCTTCAGCCGCTTGGCGATCTTGGCGCTGTGGGTGGTTTTACCGGAGCCCTGCAGGCCGCACATCATCACGATGGTGGGCGGGTGCGCCGCGATGGTCAGGCGGGACTGGGTGCCGCCCATCAGGGCGGTGAGCTCGTCGTTGACGATCTTGATGACCATCTGGGCCGGGGTGAGGCTTTCCATCACCTTCGCGCCGATGGCCTTTTCCGTCACGCGGGCGGTAAAATCCTTGGCCACCTTGTAGCTGACGTCCGCCTCCAACAGGGCGAGACGGACCTCGCGCATGGCTTCCTTTACGTCGCTTTCGTTCAGCGACCCTTTGCTTTTCAGCTTCTTAAAAGCCGAATCCAGTTTATCCGAAAGGCCTTCAAACGCCATAGTACGGTTCCTTTCAATTGATGTTACTCGGACAGGGACAGGGCGATGGATCTGATGCGCACCGTCAGGTCGTTGATCTCCCGGGAGAGAGCGGTCCGGCGGTTTTCCTCGTTGATCCGGGCGGCGCATTCCATGATCTCTTCCAGGCCCTTGTTGACCTCTTTGAAGCGTTCCACCAACTTCAGGCGCTGCTCCATATCCGTCAGCTGGCATTCCGCCCGCTTGATGGCGTCGCGCACGCCCTGGCGGGTGATACCCACGTTTCCGGCAATCTCCGCCAGAGAGAGATCCTGATTATAGTAATAGTCCAGAAATTCACGCTGCTTGGGGGTCAGCATATCGCCGTAGAAATCCAGCAGGATCGTGATTTCAAGATTTTTCGCCATTTCTTTTTCACACCCCAGGTCCTGTGTTTTGACCGAAAAAAAATACGGCGGCAAACAACAGCTGCACGAAAAACCGCCTGTAAAGCCTCTTTCTTTACAGGCGGTATTATACTATAACGGACCCCGTTTGTCAACAGGGAATTTCACTTTTTTTGCGGGGCGGAAGGAAACGGCCCTTCTGTGAACCGCAGCTCGTCGATCTCGCACAGGCGGCCCTCCCCGCCGCGGGTCTCTATCCGCAGCGGCGCGGCGGTCTCCTCCGCGGAAAAGCGGCACACGGCTTCCCACTCCCCCGCCCGCGCAAGGGCAAAGGGCGATTCGGCCGCAAGGACCTCCCCCAGAAAGATCCGCAGCGTCGTTGGGCGCAGGACTCGCCCGCGCGCCGTCAGGGTATATTCCCCCGCCTTGAAATGAACGGGGCTGAAGGCGAAGCCCGCGCCGTCCGTCAGGTTCACGGCGGGAAAGCGCCCGTCCTCCGTCTGGGTGACGTAGGCGCCGCCGAAGAACCGGCAGGCGTTGACCGGC
>CAMJYF010000417.1 GCA_946409885.1 uncultured Clostridia bacterium
GGTTACGATCACGGGCGGTCAGTGCCCGCCCCTACAGGGTTACCTCGACAAATCGCCAATTTGCCCTGCTCCCCGTTATCCCACTGCGGGTTCCAGGGCGATGTTCAGGTCCACGTTGCCTTCGATGCCGTTCACCTTCCCCTCTTCGGTATACTGCCACATTTTATAATCGTAGATAAACGAGGGCAGGTCCGCGTATTCCGCATACCAGAAGTGGTAATCGGTGATCTGCGACAGCTCATAGTTGAAATAGCCGTGCTCCCGGTTGAAATAGATGACCGCCTGATAGCCCGCTGCCGTGATCGCGTCGCAGTAGGCCTTGGCGAAGGAGGTGATCTGCGCCCCTTCCATGGCGGCGGTGCGGGCCGCGGCGTCCGAAACGTGCTCCCAGTCGAAGGCCACCGGCAGGTCCAGCGCCGCGCCGTCCAGCAGCCCCAGCGTATAGGCCGCCTCCTGCGCCGCTTCCTCAATGGTCACGGCCTGCGAGAAAAAGTATACGCCCACCTGCAGTCCGGCCGCCCTGGCCCCCGCGTAGTTTTCCGGGAATTTCGTGTCCTCGTACAACTCCCCCTCGGTGCCGTAGGCGCGGCCGCCGATGCGCAGCATGACAAAGTCGACGCCGTCCGCCTTCACCGCGTCCCAGTCCACGTCCCCCTGAAACCGGGAGACGTCGATGCCGGTATAGACGTTGAAGTTTTCGTCGTCGTAGGTCATCCTGCCGTTGTCCGTCTTGCGGAACCGGGTGGGATCCAGCGACGACAGCGCCACGTCCTCAAACACGGGCACGTCCTTGCCGTGGATATCGGTGACGTAGGCGGGGGAGGCGGTGGTTTCCGTCTCCGCTTCCGGTACGTTGATATGGAAACGGCAGCCGGCAAGGGCCAACAGCAGCGCGGCGCACAGCGCCAGAGCAAGCAGATGTTTCATACGGTTGCCACGTCCCTTCAGCCCTGTTTCAGTTCGTTCAGATCGTACGGCGTCGTCTGGTAGACGAAGTAGTTCAGCCAGTTGCAGTACAGCAGGTTGGCGTGAGCCCGCCAGCGCACCACCGGCTCTTTGGTGGGGTCGTCCTCCGGAAAATAGTTCACCGGCACTTTGATGGCCAGCCCTTTGGCCACGTCCCGGTCGTATTCCTCCTTCAGCGTCAGGGGGTCGTACTCCGAATGGCCCATGATGAACACCTGCCGCCCCTGATCGGTCATCACGGCGTAAACGCCGGCCTCCGGCGAGGAGGCGAGGATCTTTAATTCCGGGTGCTTTTCCAGCTCCTCCCGCTTAACGCTGGTGTGGCGGGAATGGGGCACCCAGAAGCAGTCGTCAAAGCCCCGGAACAGGATGGACCGTTTGTACTCCACCGTGTGGCGGAACACGCCGAACATCTTCTCCGGCAGCTCATACTTCGGCACGCCGTAGTGGTAGTAAAGGCCCGCCTGCGCCCCCCAGCAGATGTGGAACGTGCTGTGGACGTGGGTCTTGCTCCACTCCATGATCCCGCACAGTTCCTCCCAGTAGTCCACGTCCTCAAAACGCAGATGTTCCACCGGGGCGCCGGTGATGATCATGCCGTCGTAATAGTTGTCTTTGACGTCCGCGAACGTCTTGTAAAACGCCAGCAGATGTTCTTCCGAAACGTGGTGTGGCATATGGGAGGCGGTGCGGATCAGCTCCAGCTCGATCTGCAGGGGCGTGTTGCCCAGTATACGGGAAAGCTGCGTTTCCGTGGTGATTTTTTTCGGCATCAGGTTCAGCACCACGATCTTCAGCGGACGGATGTCCTGGGAGATCGCGCGCGTTTCGGTCATGACGAAAATGTTTTCCTCCGACAGCGTTTTGACCGCCGGAAGCTCGTTGGGTATCTTGATGGGCATAGCTTATGTTCTTTCCTTTTTGAAAATCAGATGCAGTTCAGCGCGTTTTCGATATCGGCGATCAGGTCCGCGCTGTTTTCCAGCCCGCAGGACAGGCGCACCAGGTCGGAGGGAACGCCGGCGGCGATCAGCTCCTCCTCGTTCATCTGCCGGTGGGTGGAGTTGGCGGGATGCAGGCAGCAGGAACGGGCGTCCGCCACGTGGGTCTCGATGGCAATCAGTTGCAGGTTCTTCATAAAGGTCTCCGCCGCTTTCCGGCCGCCCTTCACACCGAAGCTGACCACGCCGCAGGTGCCGTTCGGCATGTACTTTTTCGCCAGCGCGTACTGGGGATCGGAGGGGAGGCCCGCGTAGTTGACCCAGCTGATCTTGTCGCTGTTTTGCAGATATTCGGCCACCGCCAGCGCGTTTTCGCAGTGGCGTTTGACGCGCACGTGCAGGCTTTCCAGCCCCAGGTTCAGCAGAAACGCGCTGTTGGGGGAGGGGGTGCTGCCCAGGTCGCGCATCAGCTGCGCGGTGGCCTTGTAGATGAAGGCGCCCTCCTTGCCGAATTTGGCGGCGTAGGTGATGCCGTGGTAGCTTTCGTCCGGCGTGCAAAGGCCCGGGAATTTTTCCGCGTGGGCCATCCAGTCAAAGTTGCCGCTGTCCACAATGGCGCCGCCCACGGCCGCGCCGTGCCCGTCCATGTATTTGGTGGTG
>CAMJYF010000418.1 GCA_946409885.1 uncultured Clostridia bacterium
GCGATCCGCTCCACCGCGGCGGGGATCTCCTCCACCCGGTCCACGCTTTCCTCGGCGGGGGCCAGCTCGTAATCCCACATGCCGGTGCTTTTCATCCATATGGTGTGGTAACCGGCGTCCCGCGCCCCGGCGATATCGTTCCGGGGATTGTCGCCCACGTAGATCATCTGCTCCGGCCGCAGGGAGAGCTTGTCGCACATCATCAGAAAGATCTCCCGGTCCGGCTTTTCCACCAGCACGTCGCCGCTGACGATGATCTCGTCGAACAATTTGCGCAGGCCGATCATATCCAGCTTGCGGTACTGCAGGGCGTGGTTGCCGTTGGTGATCAGGCCCACCGTGTAGCCGCGCTTTTTCAGCGTCAGCAGCATGGGCACGGCCTCGTCGAACCGCACGGCGGTTTTGGCGAAATTTTCATAGACGAAGCTGCGGTAGGCGTCAAAGGGGGGCGCCTGCTCAAAAATGCCGTTCTCCGTCAGGTAGTCCAGCACGTATTTCCAGCCGTCGTAAACAAAGTGATCGTCGGCGTAGCACCACAGGCGGGCGATCTCCTCGTCCGTAACGCCCTCTTTTACATGAAAGGCGTGGCGGAACTGCTTCGCCACCTCCCGCAGGGTGCCGTGCCGGTCAAATAAAGTATGATCCAGGTCAAATATGACCGCCTTGAGTTTCATGGTTCTCTTCCTTACATGCAGGCAAACGCGAAATCAAATTGGCAATCAGCAATCATAACACATTGCTCATTTGTCAAAAAATCCCTCAAAATCTCTGGACGCCACCTCTCCCAGCGGCAGGGTCACCGGTTTTCCGGTAAAGGACGACTGATAGATGGCCAGCACCGTTTCCAGCGCCCTTCTTCCCGCCCGGGCGTCCACATAGGGCGGGCGGTGTTCCGTAATGGCGTCCGCCACGTCCCGGAACAGGCTGGTGTGGCCGTTGCCGTACACGTTAAGGGTCTTTTCGTGAAAGCCGTCCTTGCTCTCCTCCGGCGCGTCCTTAAAGTGCCAGTAATCGATGGCGTTGGCGCTGGTGCCGCCCAGCTTTACCGAGCCGTTTTCCCCAAAGAGGGAAAGGTGCTCCTCCAGGTCCTCGTCTGCCAGGTTCACCGTGCCCTCCACCGTGGCGATCACGCCGTTGGCAAAGGTCAGCACCGCGGTGCCCACGTCCTCCGCCTGAATGTAGCCGTGCAGGGCCCGCCGGGTAACGCCGTACACGCTCACCAGCTCGTCGCCGCACATCCACCGCAGCAGATCGATGCCGTGGATGCACTGGTTCATCAGCGCGCCGCCGTCGCTGGCCCATTTGCCGCGCCAGTCCGCCTGCTGGTAGTAGGCCTGCCCGCGGCTCCAGCGCACGGTAACGGCCCCGTGGGAGAGCTTCCCGAAGCGGCCGCCCTCCAGCGCCGCCCGCATCTCCTGCACCGCCTGATTAAAGCGGTTCTGGTGGCAGGCGCTCACCGTCACGCCGGTTCTGTCCGCCGCCGCCACAATGGCGTCCGCCTCCGCCATGGACA
Organism: uncultured Clostridia bacterium; assembly: GCA_946409885.1. GTDB lineage: Bacteria > Bacillota > Clostridia > Oscillospirales > Acutalibacteraceae > RUG806. Next base: position 1,514 of record CAMJYF010000418.1, read on the forward strand.
TGGCGATGGGCTTTTCGATGATAACGTTCACGCCCTCCCCAATGACAAACAGCGCGGCCTCGGCGTGCAGCAGGCTTGGCAGCGCGATGCTGACCAGGTCCGGCTTTTCCGCCCGCACCATCTCCCGGTAGTCGGCGTAGCGGCGGATGGAGGCGGCCTCCTCCGGCGGCAGCCCGCAGCGTGCAAACAGTTCGTCGATGTGGTCGCCGCGGATATCGCACACCGCGGCGATTGCAAAGCCGTTGTCTCTGGCGGCCTTGATATGGCTGGGGGCGATCCGCCCGCAGCCGATCAGAGCGTATCTCATAGGGTCTTTAACCGTACCTTTGCTGCAAACTATATATAATCATATATTAACTTCTTTCGCTGTTTCTGTCAACAAAAAGTTGACGCGCGGCGCAAAAAGATGTATACTGAACGCGAAAACAGCACAAAGGGGGCGGCGGAATGGAGAAAAAACGTGAGGACCGCCGGTCGGCCTACAGTAAAAAGGCCATCCGGCAAAGCCTGCTGGCGCTGATGGAGGAGAAGCCGCTGAACAAGATCACCGTGCGGGAGATCTGTGAAAGGGCCCAGGTGAACCGCAGCACCTTTTATACCTACCACGCGGATATCTACGACCTGTACCGCACCATTCTGAAGGATTATTTCCGCTGCCAGCACCGGATCATTGAGGATGGCAAGGCGCTGCTGCGCAGCCGTCCCGATATCACCGCCCTGACGGTGGCGGATTTTACGGATTATTTTCTGGTCTATTTTTCCGTCGCGCTGGAAAACAAAGAGCTGTTCCGCTTTATCTTCAACCAGAACGCCGACGCGGCCATCCATGTGAACATGCGCAAGCTCCTGTACCGGGAGTTGGTCGCCCTGCTGCCGGAAAACACGCCGGAAAAGATCCGCGACGCGTTTTTCGCCTCCTTTATCTTTGCCAGCGGCGGCGTCACCTTCCTGCTGATGGAGTGGCTGAACAACGGCTGCCGCATGCCGGTGGAGACCCTGGCCCGCCGGGCGGCCTATTTCTGCAACGGCGTCTTCAACGGCTACCGCGCCGC
>CAMJYF010000419.1 GCA_946409885.1 uncultured Clostridia bacterium
CAAATGCCGCTTTCAGCCGCGGAATCAGCTTATGCCGCTCGGTCAGCAGCGCCCGCACCTCCTCCACGCAGTCGTAGGCCAGCCACGGAATCTGCGGGCAGTTCCAGGCGTTGATCAGACACTGGGCGGAGAATACCACCGTCTGCAAACGGCGCAGCAGCTCTTTCCGGCTGCCCACGCCCCGCAGCTCCGGCGCCCACAAAAGGCCGGAGAATCCGGCGTTCGCCACCGCCCGCACAAAGCCCCTCAGGTCGTACAGGTCGGAATACAGCACAAAGGGGTAGGGGGCCGCCAGCGCCCCCATGGCCCGTATCTCCGACAGGGTGGGTTGGTTATCCAGCGCCTGCCACATGGTTTTGGCGTAAAGGGTGCCCAGCAGGTTGTGGTACTGCTCCCCGTCCAGCCCGCTGGGGAACCTGGCGTGGTTGGGGAAGGACCAGCCGCCGGTGTTGTCGCTGCCGTCGCACTCGTCCGCCTTAAAGCCGTCCACGCCGATGGCGGTCAGGTTCTTCTGAAAATCCGCGAAGATCCGGCGGGCCTCCGGCAGGGCGAAATCCGGTACCAGCCCCCGGAAGGTGGTATAGTCGCCGCTGAGGGGCTTTAAGTCGTCGTAGATGGGGCAGGCGGGGTAGACGTAGGCGTGCTCCCACAGGTTCACGTGCAGGCCCATCGCCTTCAGCTTTTCCACAAAGGCGGCGGGGTCCGGGAATTTTTCCGGGTTCCACACGTAGGTGCAGGCGTAGGCGTGTGTCTGCCAGCCCGGCTCTATGCCGATGATATCGCAGGGGAGTTCGTTCTCCCGCATATACCGCGCCACGTCCAGGATCTGCTCGTCCGAATACCGGCCGTTGCAGCGGTACAGCACCCCCAGCGCCCACTCCGGCACCTCCGGGCCGCCGCCCGCCAGCAGATTGTACTGCGCCACGATATCGGTGATGGTATCGCCCTCTATGATATACAGGTCCACGCCCTCGCAGTTGGGCACAAACAGATCCACATAGGTGTTGTTTTCCGCCATGCGGGCGGCGTAGAGGTCGTCGGTGGAAAGCTTCACCGTGTAGTTCTCGTCCGGGGCAAAGCTGTCGCCGGGCTTCTGCGCCCCAAAGTACAGCTCCGCGTAGCGGGCGGTATCGATGTAGACGCCGTAGCCCTTGTTGGTGACGAAAAAGGGTACCGGCGCGTGGGTGTCGCCGTTGGGGGTGGCCGGGTCCGCGTTGCAGCGCAGGGTCAGCTTGTGCCCCGCGTGATCGAACTGCCAGAACTGCAGGCCGCAGCCGTAAAAGTGGGTATCCGCCGGGGCCTTGTATTCCAGCAGCACCCCGCCCCGGGTTCTGCGGAAGGCGATGGCGGAAGCGTCAAAGCGGACGGCCGTCTCCTTATAATGGAAATCCCGGCAGAAGCGGGAGGGGACCAGCGGTTCCGGCGTGCCGAAGGTGATTTTTTTCATAGGCTTTCTTCTCCGTTTTTTCTTTGTTTCAGTATAGCGCAACCGGCGGAAGGATTCAATAGAAAAAAGAAAAAAAGACAACCGCCGTGCGGGCAGTTGTCCTTGGGGAAACGATCGGTTTACAGCATTGCGGTGATCTGCTCCTTGGGGCGGTAGCCCAGGGAGGTGCCGGTGATCTTGCCGCCCTTGAACACCATCACGGTGGGGATGCTCTCAATGCCGAACATATTGGCGAGCGCTGGCTCGTCGTCCACGTTCACCTTGCCCACCTTTACCTTTCCGTCGTATTCCTCGGCGATCTCGGCGATGATGGGGGAGAGCATTTTGCAGGGGCCGCACCAGGAGGCCCAGAAATCCACCAGCACGGGCAGGTCGGATTTCAGCACTTCGGTTTCAAAATTCGCGTTGGTCAGTGTGATTTCAGCCATATTGTTCTCTTTCCTCTTTCTTTCATCAGTCGGAAGTCATCAGTCGGAAGCCGGAAGTCTTGCGAACCGTGCGCCGCAGCGCGCTTTTCCGAAAAACAAACGACTTTGACGGCGTGTTGACCACCGCGCTGTTTTGTCATACGTTGGCGATAATAAAGTTCGGTGGGGCGGAAGAATCCGGACTTCCGACTTTCCGCTTCCGACTGAAACGGCGCAGGGCGCCGTGTTACGCTTTCCAAAGACTGTGCAGGTTGCAGTAGGCGTATACGGCCTCCACCGTGTCGCCCTCGCACAGGGCAAAGCAGACCTTGGGCTCGGCGCCGGGCTTTAAGGCCTTGCGCTGGTTGCCGGAGCTGGTCTGCAGGGACACCCACTCGATGTAGTGTTCCTCCGTCATGGGGTGGGCCACGGAACCCACGCATACGGTGACGACGTTGTCCTTCACCTCATACACGGGCACGTGCTTTTCCGCGGCGGCGTCGGTGGTGCCGGGGATGATTTCCTCCATCTTCTGCCCGCAGCACATTACGGGCACGCCGGTTTCCTTTACCACGGCAATGATCTTGCCGCAGTGAGAGCAACGGTAAAATTTCATTTCCATAACAGTTTTCCCTCTTTCCTTATTTTTATTCATCAACAGACACGGGAGACGTAGCACGCTGCCTCAGCAGCGTCACAGAAA
>CAMJYF010000420.1 GCA_946409885.1 uncultured Clostridia bacterium
CCGGCGGCGATATCGGTGACCCAGTGGACCCCCGCCAGCAGCCGCGCGGCCACGGCCACGATCAGCGCCAGTATGGCTGCCGTCTGCAGCAGACGGGCCAGGGCGGCGCGCTTTTCCAGCAGCCTTCCCCAGGCGATGAACGCGGTGGCGAACACCACAAAGGCCAGCACCGTGTGGGAGGAGGGGAAGGAGGCCTCCGGGAAGGCCGCGCCGTCCTCCAGAATGGGGCGGTAGTTGACCACGTACAGCTCAAAGGCAAGGTATACGATGCCCGCCAGCAGATACGCCACGCCAAGGCCCCAGATCTCCCGGTCGATTTTGAACAGGCTTTTGCGCCGGATCAGCTGGATCAGGCCCACCAGCCCGAAGGAGGCCCCCACCGCAAAGGCGGCCAGGATTGCCAGGTCGCTGATTTTATCGAACAGCTTCCCGGAGCCGACCAGCTGCTGCAGCAGATTGAAGACAGCGCGGTTGACCGTGGCCATGCCGACCTCCGTTCCCGCGGGGCCGATGGGCTGCACGTCCACCAGCTTCACCAGCGCGATGCACGCGCCGAACAGGGCGGCGAACACCGCCGCGATGGCAATTTTCAGTTTCTTTTCCATATCGTTTTCCGTCCTTCCCTGGGGTTTCGTCCCAAAATCAAAGAATCAATCTGTAAATTCTTCTTATCCGTCCGTCTCCATCGCCGCCAGAACCGCGCCTTTGACGGGCGGCATGGGCAGGGGGCGGCAGGAGACGCAGGCGTCCTTGATCAACTCCCGGAAATGTCCGGTAAAGACGGGGTCGTGGGTGAACACCCCGCCGTAGAGGAACACAGCCGGGGGCGCGGGCAGAACGCCCGCCAGCGAGCGGACAGTGCCGGCGAACAGCTCCGCCTGCCGGAAGAGGATCCCTTCCGCGGTCTCGTCGCCCGCCATGGCGCAGGCCGTCACCCGGGGGGCGAAGGCGGCCAGCCGTTTGCGGGGCAGGGGAGGGTCATAGGCCATCCCGGTAAAGGCGTAAACGTCCTTTACGCCGAAGTGCTCTGTCAGCGCGGCGGTCAGCAGGGTAGGGGGATCGGTGCCCTCGGCGGCCCGCGCCGCGGCGAACAGGCCCTCCCGGGCAATGGCGTAGCCGCTGCCCTCGTCCCCGAACAGGTAGCCGAAGCCGCCCCGGGTGATCACCGTTCCGTCCGGTCCGAAGGCCGCCGCCATGGAGCCGGTGCCGCACACGGCGACAAGAGCGTTTTTCGTCCGGCTAGCCTTTAAGGCGATAAACAGGTCGCTGTCCATGAGGACGGTATCCGCCGGCAGAATGCCCCCGGTGAACGCGGCCGTCTCTTCCTTCGTGGCCCGCCCGAACAGCGCGGAGGAGCCCACGCAGGCGGCCCGGAACCGGTCGACGCCGGTTTTTTCTTGGATCTGTGTGACAATGGCGCGCAGGTGGTCCCGCGCCGCTTCCATTCCCTCGGAATTGTAGTTGACGGAATCGCCGGTGACGGTCAGCACCTCCGCGCCGCTGCCGTCGCAAACCAGCGCGGTGGTCCGTGTCCCCCCGCCGTCTATGCCGAGGTAGTAGGTTGGTGTTTGCATGTGTTTTGCTGTGTGGGAGAGGTTTAGCGAGCTGTCGGCTCGCTAAACAGTCGTAAGTTGTGAGTCGTAAGTCGTAAGAAATAGTTGCTCTATCAGAATGGGAACCTCTTGATTTTCAACGTAATACAGGAACGCCCGAAGGGCTTCTTACGACTCACGACTTACGACTTGCGACTCGAGCCAACGGCTCGACAAATCCCAATTTTCCTCTCCCGTTCTCCCGTTTTCCAATGTTTTCCTTTATTCTACATCAACCCGGCAAAAAAAACAACATATCTTTGATAAAATAGTTGATTTCTTTTGGCAAAACGACTAAAATAAAAGTATCTTTCGTGCAAGGAGAAGAAAAATGAAGCGACTCAAAACAATGATCTCTGTTTTGCTGACCGTGGCGATGCTGTTCTGCCTCGTCCCGGCGGCGAACGTGGGCGCGGCGGGGGCGGCTCCCGTGGGAACGGTGAAGTTCGCCACCATGTCCGACGTGCATTTCTATCCCCAAAGCCTCACCGGCGGCGGCTGCCCCGCGTGGCTGTCCTTCTGCCGCAACGACTGCAAGGAGTATGAGGAGAGCGAGGCCATCATCGATACCGCGCTGGATACCCTGCGGGCCCGCGTGGAGCGGGAGGGCATCGACTACCTGCTGCTGCCCGGCGACCTGACCCGCTACAGCGAAAAGCAGGCCCACGTGGAGCTGGCCGCCAAGCTGCGTCAATTTGAGGCGGATACCGGCGTGCAGGTCTGTGTCATCGACGGCAACCACGATATCAATACCTACAAGGCCGTGACCTTTGAAAACGGCGTGAAGGAAGAAGCGGAGCCCATCACGGCCCAGGGCTTTTACGACGTGTATGCGGACCTGGGCTACGACCTTGCTGACAGCTTCTACGTGATCGAAAACGGCCAGGTGCCCGCCGTGCAGAACGCCCTCTCCTATACGGTGCAGCTCAACGATACCACCCAGCTCATCGTGGTGGATT
>CAMJYF010000421.1 GCA_946409885.1 uncultured Clostridia bacterium
AGCCGCGCTACCGCCATGGGTAAGGTTCGCGCGTTAAACCAAACACCTCGACAAATCGCCAATTTGTACGAATCCGTCAAGTGAGAACGTGGAATCAGTCGCCGGTCATCCTACGGACGATCCGGGGAAAACAACTTTTTTCTGACGACTGACGACTGGCGACTGACGACTTTCGGGCGCAGCCCGACACCCGTTACCCCGGCAGCGTGACGGTGATGGTGAACAGGCCGCCGTCGGTCAGGTCCGCTTTGATCTTGCCGCCGTGCTGCTCCGTGATGGCCTTTGCCGTGGAAAGGCCGATGCCGTGGCCGCCGGTCTCGGAATTGCGGGAGCCGTCCGCCCGGTAGAACCGCTCGAACAGGTGCCCCAGGTCTTCTTTTTTTACGTTGCCCTCCGTGGGGTTGCTGACGCTGAACAGGATGTGCCGCCCCTGCTTTGTCAGCGCCGCTGTGATCTCGCCGCCGGGGGAGGCATATTTTACCGCGTTGTCCAGCAGCAGGGAGATCAGCCGGCCGATCATCTCCTCGTTGCCGTGGAAGGAGATCTCCGGTCGCAGGTCCGCCCGGAAGGCCTTCCCCTGGGCCTGGGCCAGGTGGGCGAAGGCGGGGGTCATTTCCTCCGCCAGGGCGGTGAGGGAAAAGGTCTCTTTTGGCAGGCTTTTGTCGTTCTCCTCCATGCGGGCCAGGTAGACCAGCTTTTCCGTCAGGGCGGTCAGGCGCTTGGTCTGGTCTTTGATGTCCTCTATGCTCTCGTTTTCCCCGAAGTCGCATTCCAGCAGCTCCGCGTTGGCGTTGATCACCGTCAGGGGCGTTTTGATCTCATGGCCCGCGTCCGTGATAAAGCGCTTCTGCTTTTCGTAGCTCTCCGCGATGGGGCGGATGAAGCGCCCGGCCAGGAAGAACACCACCACCAGCGCGATGGCCAGCGCCGTCAGCGTGAGGCCCACGCTGACGTTCAGAAAGTAACGGAAATTTTCCAGCCCGTGGCGGCTGTCCAGAAAGGTGACCCGGACGAGGCCGTCAGCGCACCGCATCACGGCGTAGCGGTAGATGCCGGAAAAGCCCCGGGCCCTGCCGCCGGAAAGCGCCTCCCTTGCCATGGCCACCGCGCCGTCGCTGTTCACCGCGGCGATCTTGCCCGTGTCCACCAGCACCACGCCGCCTCCCTCCGTCAGCACCACGGAGAAAAACCGCGATTCGTATTCCGTCTCGTCGTTGATGCGCTTGTTGACGGGCGGCTTGACGAGCGCGTCGGTAGGGGTGATTTTTTCCTTGTGCTTGTCGGGAAAGCGGCCGTCGTTCTGGTTCACGTAGGTCAGCACGTCGTCGGCGTTTTCCACGATGAACCCGTAGTTGATCACGTTCATGGCCGTCACCACCAGCGCCAGCAGCACGGAGAGGGAGGTCATGGTCAGCAGCACCACCTTGCGCCGTAATTTTTTAATCATGGATCTCCTCCAGCGAGTACCCGGCGTTGCGGGAGACCCGTATGGCCACGTCGGCCTTCAGCGCGGTCAGCTTTTTGCGCAGGTTGGAGATGTATACCCACACCACGTTGATCTCGCTGTCGCTGTCAAAGCCCCACACGCGCTCCATCAGGCGCTCCGCGGAAAACAGCTGGTGGGGATTGCTCATGAACAGCTCCATGATCTGAAATTCCTTGTTGGCCAGCCGGACGGAGTCTTCCGGCGAGGACAGCTCGAACGTGGCCCGGTCCAGCTTCAGGTTGCCGAAGGAAAGGCGGGAATCCTGCGCGGCGGGGGAGCGGGTGGCCGCCCGGATACGGGCCAGCAGCTCCGCCGTTTCAAAGGGCTTGGTCAGGTAGTCGTTGGCGCCGCTGTCCAGCCCCAGCACCTTGTCCTCGGTCTCCGACCGGGCGGTCAGCATGATCACGGGGATGGGGTCGCCCTTGGCCCGCAGCTCCTTCAGCACGCTGATGCCGTCCTTTTTTGGCATCATGATATCCAGTATGGCCAGGTCGTAGTTGCCGCCCTGCAGGTACAGCAGCGCGTCCTCGCCGTCGTGGACCGCGTCCACGGAGTAGTTGTTCTTTTCCAGCAGCCTGCTCAGCGCCTTCGCCAGCGGCTTTTCGTCTTCGGCCAGTAATATTCTAATCGCGTTGTTTCTCCCTCCGGTTTTGCCTGCATGATACCGCGCCAAACTAAAATGAACATGAAAATCCTTTGCCGCCTATTGCATTTTTGCCCCCGCCGCGGTATGATACTGGCGGGCGACATTGTTTTTCCTGTTGATGAAGATATACAAATTGAAGTTTAGCGAGCTGAAGGCTTGCTAAACAGTCGTTAGTCGTTAGCGGCGGCGCTTTGCGCCGCAGTCGTTAGAAAGGTTGTTTCCCTTAGGAATTTCATGGGATCGTCCGGAGGACTTCTAACGACTAACGACTAAATGCTAACGACTGGATTTGTCGCGCAACAACGCGACAAATCCCTCTTTCCCGACGTGCCCCCCCGGGGGCTGCGACATCCGACTTTCCACTGATGACTACCGACTACAACTCCAAAGCCTACCGGCGCTCCCGC
>CAMJYF010000422.1 GCA_946409885.1 uncultured Clostridia bacterium
CTTATTCTGTACGATGATCTCCCGCAGTTGGGCTTCCAGCTTCAGGTTGTCGTTTTCCACACAAAAAACCGGGGTGTACAGCACCAGGATCTTCCACCCGGCGGCAGCGGCGGCCAGGTCCTTTTTCAGCCATTCCTCCTGCGGGGCGGACAAGGTCCCATTCGCCTGCAGAGAGTTGGTGTTCAGCACCGTGAAATGGGCGCGGCCGTAATCAAAGGAATAGTATACGCCGTCCTCCTGATACTGGACGGGGGTACGGGAACAGGTCAGGTGCTTCTGCACGGAATAATAGCCGTCCGCGTCGTTGGTACCGGAGGCGTACATCAGCGGAACGTCGCTGAACACGTCGGCGGCGCCGTCCAGCGCCCGCGCCCACTGGGCGTCGTTCCAGGGATAGCGGACCAGGTTGCCGCTGTGGACGATAAAGGAGGGGGAAAGCGCCTGTTTTGCCGCGCGCAGGGCGGAGGCGAAGGCGTCGGCGGAGGCCGCCGTCACGCCGTCGGAATCGGTGAGGTGCAAAAAGGTAAAGGCGGAGGAGCCGTTGGGGGAACCCGTCTCAAAGGCGAATTCCTTCCAGAAGCCTTTGGCCGCGTCGCCGACGCGAAAGCGCAGCCTTGTGTCGGCGGAGAGATTGCGCACCGTGATCACATGGCGCACGGCTTTTACCGCATAGGGCCAAAAGCCGTAGTTGCCGCAGTCGAAGCCGAAGCCGTTGAGGGTGGTCTCCTCCGTTTCGGAGGCAATGAAGGCAGATCGGGTGGGCACGCCGGTAAAGGGGCTGCCCTCTTTGACGATCTCCATATCGGTGCCCGTCACCGTGTGCCTGGTGAACCAGGTGACAGTAAAGGAGGTGTTGCTGTTGACGGAAAGCTGCGCCATGGAGGGGAGGCGCATAGTGGCCTCGTCTTCCGGGGGCGTGACCGCTCCCCGGTAGGACAGGGTAAGACCCGTATCGGGCGTGGCGTCCGCGACAAGGCTGTTCAGCAGCGAGGAGAGGCTGTCCGCCATGGCGGCCTGCTGCTCCGCCCCGCACAGGAGGGAGAAGACGGTATCCAGGAACTCCTCCACCGTGCGGCCGGATTCGTTGTTCTCCGCGTCCAGCAGCAGGTCGATGACGGAGGCCACGGAAACGGCCTGACCGTCCGTCGCCAGGCGGGAGAAGGCGCTCCAGGCCTGCTGCCCGTCCTGCGCCCTCAGCAGGCGGGAGCCCAGCACGGCCAGCGCCGCGGAAAAGATCAGCTCGGTGTATTCGGTCATGGGTTCGGACGAGGCGGTGAACAGGGTGCGCACGCGGAATTCGGTGTTGGCCAGGATCTCCTTCACAAAGATATCGTCCACCACGTAGGTGCGGATGGCCTCCACCAGGCGGGCGGTCAGCGCCGCCATGCCCTTTTCGCTGAGGGCGTCCTGCAAAAACGCGTCGCCGTCCGTCCGCTCGTTGCCGGGAAGGAAGGTGGCGATCAGGTCCAGCGCCAGCTCGCCCACCGTGCCGCCGCGGCTGGCGTCGCCGAAGCCGTAGGTATCCAGGCAGCGGGTACAGGGCACGTCGGAAGCGGGCAGGGCCAGAATGGCCTTCACCGCCCGGTCCGCCGCGGCGTACAGACGGGAGGGACGGCGCACGTACCGCTCCATCAGGGAGGCGTCCAGATCCTCCACCGCCGACATGACGTGGGAGGCGGACAGCAGCGTGAGGGGGCCGAAGCGGATGCCGTCGCCGACGGAGCTGTAGACAGCGTCCCGCACATCCACGCCGAGGCGCTTTTCCAGATACGCCACCACGCCGCCGGCTTGAATGATGGCGGCGCAAAGGCCGTCCAGCTTTTCCCGCGCCAGGGCGCAGAAGTACTGCGCCGGGTCGCCCGCGCCGAACTGCTTGGCAAAGCCGATGGAACGGTAGGGCGTGGGATATTCGTTGCCGCTGCCGGCGCGTACGGCCGCGGTCCCGTCGCAGTCGTGAAGGTCAAAGGAGATCTCCGCCTTGTCGGCGGTATCGAAAGCAAAGGAGGTGACCCGGTAGGCGAAGGGGAAGCGGGTGACGGAAGGCGACGAGACGGCATACAGCGTGTTGCCGCCGTCGGAAATGTACTGATCGGTATCCGAAGCGCCGGCGGCGCCGCTGAAGGAGCAGAGCACGCCCGCGTCCGCAAGGGCGTCCCGCAGCAGGTAGGCGTCCTGCGCCAGCGTGCCGGGCAGCAGCTTCTCCTGAAAATCGTTGGCGGGAACAACGCCGCCGTGGGTGAACAGCAGCGGGACCTCCCCGTTTTGTTTCGCGTCCGCGGCCTCCGTCAGCACCCACTGCAGCTGGTCTTCGGAAAAGCCGCAGGCGGTCTCGCAGACGTCCTGATGGGTGGAGGTGCAGTCCGCCGTATAGCGGCAGATATCCGCCATGATCAGCCGGTAGCCCTCCGGCAGCTTGACGGAATAGGTCAGCGAGCCCTGTGTGCCGCTGCCCGGCAGTTGATAGACGTGGTGGGCGGAAAGATAGCCGAAATCGCCGAACAGCTCCAGGAACTGCGCCGGGGAGACGTTGGCGGCGG
>CAMJYF010000423.1 GCA_946409885.1 uncultured Clostridia bacterium
GCCGCCCTTTCGGCGCTGGATATCCTGGACGAGGATTACGACGCCAGGCTGAACACGCTGATCGCCCCGCTGGCCGTCACCAGATGCGAGAAGCTGAACGACAGCATCCTCACCGAAGCGGAGATGAACGCGCTGGTGGGCAAAACGGGGGAGGACCTGCTGAACGACGGCTGGACCTCCGGCTACGGCTACAACCTGGAGGATATGGAGTTCTATCTGGACAAGGGCCCGTTTACCTATACCGTGACGTTTGAGGCGCAGGAGAAGCTGGAGAACACGGACGATTTCGACGAGCTGGAGGCCATCCGCCCCCTGAAGGTCACCGCCGTGGCGTTCAACAGCCTGGGCAACAGCGCCACCGACGTGCCGGAGTATATCGAGGCCGCGGAGGCGGAGATGGAGGCGGAGACCGGTACCGACTATCTGGTGCTGGTCAACAAGCAGAACAAGCTGCCGGAGGACTGGGAATCCACCGTGGTGCTGGAGGACGCCCGGAACACCATCCCGGAGGGCGTTGAATTGAACGAGGACAACGATTACCTCGCCACCGACGTGTTCAAGGTGGAAACCCGCGCGCTGGAGGCCTTCCGCGCCCTGCAGGCGGATCTGGCGGCGGAGGGGATCACCGTCCTGCTGGACAGCACCTACCGTTCCGTGGCCCGTCAGGAGGAGCTGTGGGCGGAATTTGAGGAGGAATACGGTCTGGAGTACACCCGGAATACCGTGGCCGTCCCCGGCACCTCCGAGCACCATACCGGCCTTGCCATCGACGTGTGCATCATCAAGGACGGCGCAGTCATCAATGACAACAACGCCATGATCGCCGAGCGCGACATCTTTGCCAAAATCCACGAAAAGCTGGCGGATTACGGCTTCATCCTCCGCTTCCCGGAGGGCGGCAAGGCCATCACCGGCTACGATTACGAGCCCTGGCACTTCCGCTATGTGGGCGTGGACGCGGCAAAGGAGATCGCGGCACAGGGCGTTACGCTGGAGGAATATCTGGGCGCGGTCCCCGAAGCGGCGGAATAAACCGCCGGTACCCGTGGAGGCGATTATGAAAAAAAGAATCCTTTCCGTTATCTGCCTGCTGGCGGCGCTGGCAGGGATCCTGCTGGCCGGGTGCGCCGGAAGCAAGCCCGCGGGAAAGCGGGCGGCCATCGGCATTATCGGCGCCATGGACGTGGAGGTGACCGCCTTAAAGGAGGCGGCGAACGTCACCAACACCGTCACCGTCGCCGGTATGGGGTTCTGTGAAGGAACGCTGGGCAAAAAGAACGTGGTCATCGTCAAATGCGGCATGGGCAAGGTGAACGCCGGCATCTGCGCCAATACGCTGATCAACGACTTCGGCTGCGGGCAGATCATCAACACGGGCGTCGCGGGCTCCCTTGACGCGCGGATCAACATCGGCGATATCGTGGTATCCACGGACGCGGTGCAGCACGATTTTGACGTGGAGGTCCTCGGCTTTGCCAGGGGCGAGATCCCCTACACGGGGCTTTATGCCTTCCCCGCGGACGAGGCGCTGCGGGAAGCGGCCGCCAACGCCGTCAAAAAGGCCGCGCCGGAGATCCGTCTCTATGAGGGCCGCATCTGCTCCGGCGACCAGTTCATCTCCACCAAGGAACAAAAAGAGAAGATCATTTCCGATTTCGGCGGCATGTGCTGCGAGATGGAGGGCGCCGCCATCGCCCAGGCCTGTTACCTGAACGGCACGCCTTTTGTGGTGATCCGCGCCATTTCCGACAAGCCGGATGAAACGGAGATCGTGGATTACAAGGTCTTTGAGGCCCAGGCCGCCGTCCGCTGCGCGGAGATCGTGCGGTTCATGGTGGAAAGGCTGTAATCCCCTGTAAGAATAAACGGCATAAGACGCGCTTTCGTCGGTCTTATGCCGTTTTTGTTTTTGGCGCGAGGGATCACCTCAGCAGGGGCATTTCCGTCATGCGCAGGCGGGCGCAGCCGTAGGGGATCAGCAGAACGTCCTCCTCCGCCGAAAGGGGCGCCGTGGACCGGGGCGTTTTGCGGCAGACGGAACGGTAGGGGAATTTCAGTCCCCAGTCGATTTTTTTCATTCTGGCCCGCACCGCGACGGGCGGCCGCTCCTGTGAGAACGGAAAGGCGGCTATTTCGTTTCGCGATACGGCAAAGTCCTCCGCCGCGAAGGCGTAATTCCAGTCCGTTTGCGGAAGCAGGCTGTAATCGCAGTAGGGGAATTTGCGCTCCACGCCCCGTCTGGTGTACTCCCGCGCCTGTTTTTGGTAACCGACGGCCACGGAGAACAGCAGGGACCCCGCCTGCAGGACGAACAGGTCGTTGGGCCGCCGCCGCAGGACGGGCACGGTCTCAAACTGAAGGTCGATCTCCGTATGGCCGGGGGCGATCTTCCTTTCGAGCATCCCGCCGGGGTGGCTTTCCCCGTTGACGGTGAGGCGCTGGGCAAAGGTGGGAATACGGATGAGGAACGGAAACGCCCGGTCGGAATCAATGATATAGCGGGCCCGGTTGTTGAAGGGATAA
>CAMJYF010000424.1 GCA_946409885.1 uncultured Clostridia bacterium
ACCGGGCGTCGTCCGCCCGAAAAGCCTGTTTTTATATTTTGTTTTTATCAATGTGGTTTTACCGGAAATCGGGTCACGGGCGGTCATTGCCCGCCCCTACAGGCGTTTTATCACAAAATCGCGTCACGGGCGGTCATTGCCCGCCCCTACAGGTAATTCCCCGTTCCCTTCCCTCATATTCTCTCCCCCCGCCTCATATCTTGTTATGAGGTGGTTTTTTTGACGTTTACCGTAGAGGAGCTCAGCCGGAAGGACGTGGTCAACGTGAAGGACGGCTGCCGCATCGGTTTTGTGCGGGACGTGGAGCTGGATGAAAGCGGCCGCGCGGCGGCGGTCACTGTGGAACGGGCGGCGGCAAGGGGCGGCCCGTTCCGCAGGGCGGAACTGCTGAAGGTGCGATGGGAGGATATCGTGGTCATCGGAAAAGAGACGGTGCTGGTGAAGGACGCGGAGGAGATCCCCGCCGCCCCGCAGAAGAAGGGGAGGCTGTCCGATCTCTTTTCCTGAGGGCCGCTTCGCGGAAATCCGCGCCGTTTATCAAATCCGTTAAACGGCGTCATTAAAATTCGGAATGGGAATTGACACTTTTTGCCGTTTTTTATCAGAAAAACATTTTCAATCGCCGTTGTATTTATGCAGTTTGTCAATTGAAAAAAGCGGAAAAAAAGTTTATACTTTCTCTAATCTGCGGAGGAGCGAGTTCCGCCGCAAGTGTATTCCAACCGAATGAATCAGGAGGAACCGAAAATGAAGAAATTCTTGAAAATCACCGCGCTCTTGCTTTCCCTGGCCATGGTGCTTGCGCTGGCGGCCTGCGGCGGCAAGACCCGGCCCGCCGTGACCGACCCCGCTGAAACCCCCGCCGCCACCGGCACCGACGTTCAGGGCGCGGCTTCCTTTAAGATCGGCGTCATCCAGCTACTGGAGCACGACGCCCTCAACGCCAACTATCAGGGCTTTGTGGATGAGATCAACAACCTGATGCCCGGTCAGGTGGAAATCGACTACCAGAACGCCCAGGGCGAGCAGACCAACTGCACCACCATCGTCAACAAGTTCGTTTCCGACGGCGTGGACATGATCTTCGCCATCGCCACCCCCGCCGCGCAGGCTGCCAAGACCGCCACCGGCGACATCCCGATCCTGATCTCCTCCGTCACCGATCCCAAGGAGGCGGGGCTGGTGGCTTCCAACGAGGCCCCCGGCGCCAACCTGACCGGCACCTCTGACCTGAACCCCATCGAGCAGCAGAGCGAACTGCTGCTGCAGCTGGTTCCCGACGCGAAGACCGTTGGCGTGTTCTATAACTCCGGCGAGGACAACTCCATCTTCCAGTACAATCTTGCCAAAGAGGCGCTGGAGGCCAAGGGCATTGAAGTGCAGGCCTACACCGTTTCCGACGCCACCCAGCTGGAGACCGTGGCCCAGTCCGCCGTCGGCAAGATCGACGCGGCCTATATCGGCACGGACAACCTGATCGCCAGCTCCATGGGCACCATCTCCAAGGTGCTGACCGAGGCGGGCGTCCCCATCATCTGCGGCGAGGCGAACATGGTGGAAAACGGCGGCACCGCCACCTACGGCCTGAATTACTATAACCTGGGCGTGAAGACCGCCCAGATGGCCTACGAAGTGCTGATCAACGGCGCCGACACCGCCACCATGCCCATTCAGTATCTCCCCGCGGAGGAGCTTGATTTCACCGTCAACGAGGAGATCCTGGCGCAGCTGGGCATTGAGCTGACCGCCGAGCTGGCGGCGCAGCTGGCTGAATGATCCGGCGCGGCATGACTCAGCGAAAAACGGTCCGTGCGTCCGTTCCTGCAATGGAGTGCGGACCGTTTCTTTTCTTTCCGGCAGCGAATGATACGTCGTTGCCGCGGCTTTGTTTTAAGAGAAAGGTTGTTTCCATGGGCGCATTTTTCACTTCCCTCGGCAACCAGATCCCCGGGACCCTCGCGCAGGGGCTGATCTGGGGCGTTATGGCGCTGGGGCTTTATCTCTCCTTCAAGATCCTTGATTTCGCGGATCTGACGGTGGACAGCAGTTTCGCCACCGGCGGCGGCCTCTGCGCCATCCTTATCACCAAAAACGTCAATCCCGTGCTGGCGCTGTGCGTTTCCTTTGCGGCCGGTATGCTGGCGGGCGGCATTACGGGCTTTCTGAACACCAAACTGAAGATCCCGCCCATCCTGGCGGGCATCCTCACGCAGCTGGGCCTTTATTCCATCAACCTGCACGTGATGGGCGGCGGGTTTAAGTTCAGCAAGCCCAATATCCCCCTGCTGAAGTTTTCCGAGGCGCTGATCTTCACCTCCCGCGGCGCCAACGGGGCGTACACCTCCGACCGGGTGAAGACCATTGTGATCTGCGCCGCTTTGTGCGCGGCGCTGGTGGCCGTGATGTACTGGTTCTTCGGCACGGAGCTGGGCAACGCCATCCGCGCCACCGGCAACAACGAGCATATGGCCCGGGCCATGTCCATCAACACCAACTCCATGAAGGTGCTTTGCCTGATGCTC
>CAMJYF010000425.1 GCA_946409885.1 uncultured Clostridia bacterium
GCCCTGCAGACCGATGGCAAGGTAGAAGGCCTTATAGCCCTCCTCCCGCAAAGAGGCGATGGTCACGTCCTTGCCGACCTCCACGCCGCAGCGGAACTCTACGCCCATCTGGCGAAGCACGTCGATCTCCGCGTCGATGACCTCTTTTTCCAGACGGAAATTCGGGATGCCGTAGACCAGCATGCCGCCGGGGTGCTGTTCTTTTTCAAACACCGTCACGTCGTAGCCGCGGGTGCGCAGATAGTAGGCACAGGAAAGGCCCGCCGGACCCGCGCCGATGACGGCCATTTTATAATCGGGGCCCCACATGCCTCCGTCGTCCTTCTCGCAGATTGGGATGAAGCGCTTGTCGGCATGCAGCTCCTGGGCCGCGATGAACTTCTTGATCTCGTCGATGGCGATGGGCTGGTCCACGGTGCCTCTGGTGCAGGCGTCCTCGCAGCGGCGGTTGCACACCGCGCCGCAGACGGCGGGCAGGGGATTGTCCTGCTTAATGAGCTTGAGAGCTTCCAGATAACGGCCTTCGGCGGCCATCTTGACGTAGCCCTGTACCGCCAGATGCGCCGGGCAGGCGGTCTTGCAGGGGGCTGTGCCGGTGTCGTAGCAGTTGATTTTCGCGTCCTCGCGGTAGTGGGGGTTCCAATTGTCGGCAGTCCACTTCTTCGCGTCGGGCAGCTCTGTGACGGGGTATTCCACCTCGCCGTGTTTGGTGCAAAGCTTCTGGCCCAGCTTGGCGGCGCCCACGGGGCAGACCTCCACGCACTTGCCGCAGGCCACGCACTTTTCCTTTTCCACGTGGGCGCGGTAGGCGGAACGGGACATGTTGGGGGTGTTGTAAAGCTGGCTGGTGCGCAGGGCGTTGCACACGCCGGGGGCGCAGTTGCAGATGGCGACGATCTTGTCCTCGCCGTCGATGTTGGTCACCTGATGGACGAAGCCGTGGCGCTCGGCCCGTTCCAATATCTCCAGCGCCTCGTCGTAGCTGATGTAGCGGCCCATGCCCTTGTCCACGCAGTATTCCGCCATGTCGCCCATGCCCATGCAGAACTCGCCGTTGATCTCGCCGCTGCCTTCGCCGCGCATGCTCTGCTGTTTGCGGCAGGTACACTGACCCACGGAGTATTTATCATATTTGCTCAGCCAGTGACTGATATGCTCCACGGAGGCGGAGTGGTTTTCGTGGTCGATGGCCTTTTCCACGGGGATCACGTGCATGCCCACGCCGGCCCCTCCGGGGGGCACCATGGGGGTGACGCCCTCCAGCGGCATCTGGGTCATCAGGTTGAAGAAGGTGGCCAGCTCGGGATGCTGGGCCGTCAGCTCGTCGTTCATCATCATAAACTCGGCGGAACCGGGCACGAAGATGGGCACGTTGTAGTGCTTCTTCTTTTCGGGACCTTCGCGGGTCATTTCCAGCACGCCCACCCAGCACAGGTGGTCGATGCGCTTCTGGCAGTCCTCCACGGACATGTTGTTCATCTTCGCAATCGTCTCCACGTCGTAGGGGACGCGGGTCTTTTTGAAGTTCAGCAGGAACTTGACCTCATCCTTGGTCAGCACCGCGTCCAGCGCCCAGTATTCCGGGTCGTCGGTGCCCATGGTGCGGGTGTACTTGACAAGGTAGCGGTCGGTGATCATGGTGCCGAGTTTGAGGACAAGCTTTTCCTTTTCCTTGTCCGGGGCCACGTAGTGCGGGTCCTGCCGGAAATCCCGCTCGTTGACCATGCGGTTCTTTTGCTCTTTCATGCAGCGTTCTCCTTTATGTATTCACAGTTTTTCGTTTAATCATAGGGGGATGTTGGCAAGAGTTGAGAGTGGAGAGTTGAGAGTGGATTTTCGGAAACGCTGCGCGTTTGAATGATAATTTCAAGCCCAAAGGGCTTCCGAATCTCAACTCTTAACTCTCAAAAA
Organism: uncultured Clostridia bacterium; assembly: GCA_946409885.1. GTDB lineage: Bacteria > Bacillota > Clostridia > Oscillospirales > Acutalibacteraceae > RUG806. The sequence goes on from CAMJYF010000425.1 coordinate 1,912, forward strand.
TCAACTCTTAATAAAATGTATCTTTCATGTAACAATTAACTTCTCCACTCGTTCACCGCTTCTCTGATCCACCCTTCCAGCGCCGCCATGCCTTCGCCGGTCTTTGCGCTGACGGGGAAGATCTCGATGGCCGGATTCAGCTTTTTCACCCGTTCGATGCACTTCTCCATATCGAAATCGAAGTAGGGGAGGGCGTCTGTTTTTGTGATGGCCAGCGCGTCGCTTTCAGAAAACATCAGCGGGTATTTCAGGGGCTTGTCGTCGCCCTCGGGGACGGAGAGGATCATCAGCTTCTTTCCCGCGCCGGTGTCGTATTCCGCCGGGCAGATCAGGTTCCCCACGTTTTCCAGGAACAGCAGGTCCATATCCTCCGCGCCGATGGCCTCCACCGCGGCGGCGGTCATGCCCGCGTCCATGTGGCACATGCCGGAGGTGTGTACCTGCACCGCCTTCGCGCCCAGCGCCTCAATACGCTCGGCGTCCACTTCCGACTCGATATCGGCCTCCATCACGCCGATCTTCAGCTCCGGCAAATCCCGGATCACGCGCGAAAGAAGCGTGGTTTTGCCGCTCCCCGCGCTGCTCATCAGGTTGATCAGCAGCGTGCCT
>CAMJYF010000426.1 GCA_946409885.1 uncultured Clostridia bacterium
AGGATGCGCGGCGCGAGACGCCGCTTGAATGCGGAATGCGGAATGCGGAATGCGGAGAGGCAAAGTCGGAAGTCGGAAGTCGGAAGTCGGAAGTCGCCCGGCGGCCTGGCGCCGCTGATAACGGTAATGTGATCCGCGTGGGCGGGGCTCCGGCGGCGGAGGGGTATGATATCGTCATTGAACCCGGCGCGCTGCACAGGGCCGGGGAGCTGCTGGATCTGGACCGGAAGGTGATGATCGTCACCGATGAGGGTGTGCCCGCCGGGTACGCGCAGGCGCTGGCGGCCCAATGCCGCGAGGCCCATATCTTCACCGTGCCCCAGGGGGAGGAGAGCAAGAGCCTTCCCCGGATGTCCGCCATTCTGTCACAGATGCTCCGGCTGGGCTTTGCCCGGGGCGACTGCGTGGCCGCGGTGGGCGGCGGCGTTCCCGGGGATCTGGCGGCCTTTACCGCCTCCTGCTACATGCGGGGCGTGGATTTTTACAACCTGCCCACCACCCTCCTGTCGCAGGTGGATTCCTCCGTGGGGGGCAAGGCGGCGGTGAATCTGGACGGCGTGAAAAACGCCGTGGGGGCCTTCTGGTTCCCGAAAAAGGTCCTCATCGACCCGGACCTGCTGGCCACCCTTGACCGCCGTCTGCTGGCGGCGGGGCTGGCGGAAGCGATCAAAATGGCCGCCACGCTGGATGCGGACCTGCTGACCCTGATCGAGAACAGCGGGGACCTTGCCGCCGACCTGCCGGAGATCATCTTCCGCAGCGTGGGCCTGAAAAAGGACGTGGTGGAGCAGGACCCCTATGAAAAGGGGCTGCGGCGGGTGCTCAACTTTGGCCACACTGTGGGCCACGCCATCGAAAGCGCGGAGGAAGGAAAGTTCTATCACGGCGAGTGCGTGGCCATGGGCATGATCCCCTTCTGCGGCGACGGTCTGCGGGAGCGGCTGAAAGCGATATTACAAAAATATCATTTGCCCACCGGTTACGGGGGCGACCGGGCGGCGCTGCTGCCGCTGCTGGTGAAGGATAAAAAGAAGCTGGGCGGGGTGATCCGCACCGTGGTCTGCCAGCGGGCCGGCTCCTTCGCCCTTGTGGACATGACCCCGGCGGAAATCGGCGAAAGGATGGAGAAGTACCTATGAAAAACAGCTTCGGCGCCGCCCTGACGGTAACGCTCTTCGGCGAAAGCCACGGCCCCGCGGTGGGCGTGGTGCTGGACGGCCTCTGCCCCGGTCTGCCGGTGAGTAAAGAGCGCATCGACGCGCTGCTGGCCCGCCGCCGCCCCTCTCTGGCGACGGATACCGCCCGGGTGGAGCCGGACCACTGGCAGATTTTAAGCGGCGTGTTTGAGGGCCGGACCACCGGCACACCTTTGTGCATCGTGATCCCCAATGAAAATACCCGCAGCGGCGACTACGACTACGGCAAGGCGAGGCCCTCCCATGCGGATTACGCGGCCTTTGCCAAGTACCACGGGTATGAGGATTACCGGGGCGGAGGGCACTTCTCCGGCCGGGTGACGGCGGCGCTGGTGGCGGCGGGGGGCATCGTGATCCCCGCGCTGGAGGCCGTGGGCGTGAACGTTGGCACTCATATTTTACAGTGCGGCGGCGTGGACGACGACCCCTTCAGTGACGCCATCGAGCGGGAGATCGCGCTGCTGTCGGAACGGCCCATGCCGGTGCTCAACGAAGCGGCGGCGCGGCTGATGAAGGAAAAGATCGCGGTCGCCAAAGCGGAGGGCGACAGTCTCGGCGGCGTGACCCAGACGGCGGTCACGGGCCTGCCCGCGGGGCTCGGCGAGCCCTGGTTCGACTCCGTGGAGGGCGCGCTCTCCCGGGCGCTGTTCGGCGTGGGCGGCGTCAAGGGCGTGGCCTTCGGCGTGGGCTTCGCGGGGGCGGCCCTGCGGGGCAGCGAATACAACGACCCCCTGCGGGTGGAGGGCGAAACCGTGCGCAGCGTCACCAACCGCAACGGCGGCGTCAACGGGGGCCTCACCAACGGTATGCCCGTGGTGTTCCAGTGCGCTGTCAAGCCTACCCCCTCCATCGCCAGGCCCCAGCAGACCGTGGATTTCGTGAAGCACGAAAACGCGGAGATCACCGTGGGCGGCCGCCACGACCCGGCCATCATCCGCCGCGTCTGCCCGGTCATCGACAGCGTCACGGCGCTGACGGTCTACGATATGCTGGCCGGGCGATACGGGACGGATTGCTTTTTGAAAGGGATTGCGACGTGAGAGGGATTTGGAGGGGCGACCCGGTAGCGCGGCACCTCAGTGCCGCTATAAACTAATGTTGCATTTTATCTGGGTTTTGGAATGATTAACCGATTTGTCTTAAAGGATAACCGTTATCTGACCAGAAAACCGTCTGAAATGTTGTTTGTGCCAATAGCGGCACTGAGGTGCCGCGCTACCGGATTGCTCGTCGAGTTCCCCTCCACGAAATGAACCAACATAAGGAGAAACCATGAAATACGGTCTGATCGGCGAAAAGCTGGGGCACAGCTGGTCCTGTG
>CAMJYF010000427.1 GCA_946409885.1 uncultured Clostridia bacterium
CGGGCGGTCAGTGCCCGCCCCTACAGGGTCCACGTCATCTCGCCAAACTACAATTTGCATACCCCTTCTTTCATCCCACAATCTTCCGTGAGGACCAAAAAACAGGGATCCCTGAACCACTGTCAGAGATCCTGTTTTAATTGATATCATCTGGCGGGATCATTGTTGCGCGCCGCGGCGCTGCGGCCTCCTCATCCCTCCCCATCCTGGGGATAGCGGACGCCGATCATCTCCCTGATTTGATCGGAAAGGGTGATGATGTTCAGCGTCTGCGAAGGGGGGATCAGGGGGCTTTCGGTCAGTCCCTGCCGCAGGCAGTCGCAGAAGTGTTCGATCTGCTCCTCAAAGCCGTTGCCCGCGTAGGGCACGGGGATCACCTCCCGCCGGCCCTCCCGCTCCAGTACGATCTCCTGGGGGGCGTAAAACCGCTTCAGGTAAGCGTAGCCCCTGGTGCCGTAGACGTAGCCCTCGTTGGGCTTGCGCAGCAGCGTGGCGCTGGAAAGATCGGCAATGGCGCCGCCGCGGTATTTCAACAGCACGCAGGTATGGCGGTCCGTACCGTTGTAGTAATCCGCCTCGGCGCTGACGTGGGTGATATCGCCGCCGAGATACCAGCTGGCAAAGTGCAGCCCGTAGCAGCCCACGTCCAGCAGCGAGCCGCCGCCGTACTCGTTTTTCAGCACGTGGTGGTCCATCTCATCCTCGTCCATGGTGTAGCAGAACTTTCCTTCCACGCCGAGGATCTCGCCCAGCGCGCCGTCTCTGACCAGCTCCAGCATTTTTACCGTGCCGGGCACCAGCCTGGCCCACATTGCCTCCGTCAGCAGCACGCCGTTGCGCCGGGCGCAGTCGAACATCAGCGCCGCCTCCCGCCGGTTGATTGCCATCGGTTTTTCGCACAGCACGTGCTTGCCGTGCTCCATCATCAGCAGCGAGCAGCCCATGTGGCCCGAATGGGGCACGGCAATATAGGCCGCGTCGATGGCGTCGGAAGCCGCCATGGCCTCGTAGCCCGCAAAGCGGAGCGGCACGCCGAATTCATCGCCGAAGGCCTCCGCGCCGGCCTGCGTGCGGGAGGCCACCGCGGCCAGCGCCGCCCCCCGGGTGTTGCGGACGGCCTCCGCAAACCGGTGGGCGATATTCCCCGTGCCCACAATGCCGAATCTGATTTTTTCCATACCGCTCTCTCCTTTCCGTTGTACCGGCGCCGTTACAGCAACGCCGTATAGATCTCTTCGCCGCCGTTGACGAAGACCTCCATCACGTCCCCGTCCCGTATGATCCCCAGCTCGCGGATCTCCCCGCGGTACTGTACGGCCTCCCGTCCTCCGCGGGGGATCAGAAAGCCCCCGTCCGTCCGCAGCAGCGCGGGATCGCTCTCCCGGCAGAACCGCCGCACCTCCCGGGCGGGGCGGCCCCGGATTACGCCGTCCTCGCAGGTGATCTCCCGGGGGACGGACAGGCAGCCGATATCCCGCTGCCGGTAACCGGCGTACTGCCAGCCGGGGATCCACGACAGCAGCAGCGCCCTGCCGTCCGGGGCGGAAAACACCTGCCCGGCGTACTGGTCCGGGCCCTTGTCCACCTCCGCCTCCGCCCGGGCGGTGAAGCGGCCGTTGGCAAAGGAACCCACGGCCACCGAAAAGCGGTGGCCCTCCTCCCGACAGACGGAGGCCGCCAGCAGGTATTCGTCCCCCAGCCGGACGAAGGACGGGCATTCGGCGAATTTCGCGTTTTCCCATTCCCGCAGCACGCCCTGATAACGCCAGCAAAGCAGATCGTCGCTCTCGTACAGCAGCAGTACGGCGGTATGCCGCTCCCGGTTGCCGGAGGCCATCACGCACCGGTATTTTCCGTCCGCAAAGCAGACGGCCGGGTCCCGGAAATCGGGAGAACCCTCCGGCGGGTAGGAGGCGATCACGGGGTTGCCCTCATATTTTTCAAAGTGGATCCCGTCGCGGGACCGGGCGACGGCCACGGCCTGCGTCCCCTCCCGAACGCAGGCGTAAAACAGCCAGAGGACGCCGTCCCTGACAATGGCGGTGCCGGACCAGCAGCCGTCCCGGTCGTAGGGGGCGTCGGGCGCCAGCGCCGGCGGCAGCTCCTCATACCGCAAAAAATCCTTCGTCCGCGCGTGGCCCCAGTGCATGCTTTCGTGCCACGGCGTTTCATAATGCGGCGCGTGCTGATAAAAAACGTGGTAATATCCCTTGAACCATACCAGCCCGTTGGGGTCGTTCATCCAGCCCCTTGCCGGACGGTAATGCAGCCGCGGATCACCCGCGCCGGTCGCGCTGTCCATTTCCGTTTACCCTCCCGTTGCTCTGTTCCGTACCGGCCGCCCTGCCGCGCCCGGCCGTATGACAGCTTCATCCTACCATATAAGGCGGTTTTCTTTTGTCGTCCGCCGGGGCGAAGGCCTCTATCACCAGCAGCTTTGCGCCGTCGTAGGCCCGCTGCAGCAGGGCCTCCTCGTCCGGCAGCAGGGCCTCCACCTCCCGGGCGTATT
>CAMJYF010000428.1 GCA_946409885.1 uncultured Clostridia bacterium
GGGAAACCGGTTGCGGGCGGTCAGTGCCCGCCCCTACAAAGCGCTCGACAAATCCTCCTTTTGTGAATACTCTCTCCCGATTGCGTCAATACTGTGATCGAAAACAATGACAAAGGAGTTTTGACCATGCAATTGACGCAAAAAGAATCCACCTTACTCAAAGACCTGCAGGAGCAGGAACAGCTGTGCATCGACAAATACGCCAAACATGCCTCCTGCGCCAGGGATCCCCAGCTGAAGGAGCTGTTCACGCAGATCTCCTCCTCCGAGCAGCAGCACTACGACGCGCTGGAGCAGATGAAAAGCGGCACGGTCGCCGCGCCGTTCGCCGCCGGGTCCTCCCGCACCTTCACCGCCCACTACACCATGTCCGAAACGCCGGAAAAAAAGGACGACTGCTATCTCTGCACCGATCTGCTCAGCGGGGAAAAGCACGCCTCCGCCCTTTACGACACCTGTATTTTTGAGTTTAAAGACGAAAACGCCCGCGCGCTGCTCGGTTCCATCCAAAAGGCGGAACAGGGCCACGGCAAGGCGATTTACGATTATATGTCAGTCAACAGTATGTATCAGTAAGCTGTGCTCTGCGCGCCGCGTCAGCGCAGCGCGTTGAAGGGAAGGAACGTGATCCGCCCGTCCTCGGGATGAACGGTGACCGTTCCTTTTTCTTCGGAAAAATACCCCCGCTCCAGCCGGATGGCATAGTCATAGTATTCCTCCAGCCTGCCACGGAACCGCAGATACAATTCCTTTTCGGTCACCCGGCCATAGGGAAGCTCGCATGCAGGGCTGGCGACAAACGCCAAATACAGGCCGGTCTCCTCCATTGTTACGTCGATTTTATCCTCCGTCATCTCAAAACGGACCTTGCCCGGCGTAAAGGCGACCGCCTTGTTGGCGTCGTCCTCTGTAAAGGTTATAAACTTGTCGCCAGCAGCGGCCAACGCGCCGTCCTTGTACAGATAGATCCCCGCACGCAGATCCCCTTTGCTGAAGCGGAATCCGTCTATTACGGGCAGGTTGAAAAAGGCGCAGTTTGACAAGTCCTCCGCCTTGTCAAGATATTTCTCTTTGTAGCCGCCGTCAAACAGCTGAAAATCCCGGATCCAGACGTTCCCATCCCGGTACAGCACGTTCATCCGGTAGTTTTTGCAGTTGTACCACACGGTTCTGTAGCCCTCGCCGTAGGGATCGGAATCGATACACATGGCGGCGGGCGGCGTCTCGTCAAAGGAGGCGCGGAACCATTCGCCCGTCTCGCCCAGCGTCATCAGCTCCACCCGTCCTGCTTGCAATTCCCGGTCCAGGATCTCAAACTGCATGGGCAGCCCTTTTTGAATCGCCTCCCAGCCGAAGGAGTTTTCCTGTCCCATCTGCGCGTAGGCGTGGGACAGGGATTTGCCATTGAAATTCTCCCGGAAGTACCATTCCACCCAGTCGCGGCTGCCGCCGGCCGGTCCGTAGACCGGTTCCAGGGTGGAAACCGTCTGGCAGGCATCGGGATCGCCCAGCCCCATGTCGTATTGGCGGATGGGGTCTGGCCCCAGCATCCGGAAAACGGGCGTTTTCATGCCGTCGCCGCCCTTTCCGGCGGGGCACAGCAGGTTGTTCCGGCTGGGATAGAACCCTCCGTTGTAGTAGCCGCCCCATAGGGTGATGCCGTCGGTGCCGTACTGGTCCCGGCAAAGGCAGGCGGCGGAAACGTCGTAAGTATTTTCTATATATTTAAATGAAAAAGCGTCGATGGCCCAGCAGCCGAACACTTTCGGGGTGTATCCGTATAATTCCTTGAATTTCAGAAAGGCGGTATCGATCAATCGGATCCGTTCGTCGGTGGAATACCCGTGCAGAAAGTTGACGTTGTTCGTCCAGTCCCAGGGGTAACGGCCGCGCCATTCCAGCCCCGCGTCCTTCACTTGCGGTTCCGTCAGCTCCAGCCACAGGCCGTATTCACACCGGTCGGCGTATTCCTCCGCCAGGCGGCGGTAGCGCGGATCGATCAGCGCGTCATACTGAAACAGAACGGTGGAACGGAAGCCGTAACGGGCGCAGAGCTTCAACTCCTCCTCCAGCGTGGTGAACAGATAGGAATCGTCGTCCGTCCTGGGCTCGCAGTTCCGGGCGAAATTGATAATGTTGACAATGTTTTTCATGCATATACCTCAATTATAATGTTTAAATAAAAGTGCGGGAATCGCTTCCGTCAGATATCATATAAAAAACAGGGCGGAATGTCAATTCAAACGGGGGAAAGAAAAAAATTTTAAAGAATTTTAAAGGAAAAATGAGAATTGTACTTGATTTTTCCTGCAGGATGTAGTATGATATACCCGATACAAAACAGGGATGTTGTGTCATCTGCTTTTGTGGATGCGTTTACCGGAGCGATCCGGTGCTTCACAGACTGCCGTTGGTGCTGTGTGCAGCCTGCAGAAATCGCAGTCACAGGGTGTTCATAAGGCAAGAAAGCGCTCGAAAACAGTCTGATCCCGTCCGGTTTTTCT